>NZ_SMLA01000049.1:0-52903 GCF_004349225.1 Saccharopolyspora karakumensis | reverse complement strand
ATGAGCACCGGCATCTGGTTCGAGATGATCCTGCAGCAGATGATCCTGCGCGACCAGTACGTCAAGAACCCCGCGAACTCCGAGTTCCAGTTCGCCCTCACCGAGATCGCCGACGAATGCCGGCACTCGATCATGTTCGCCCGCATCTGCCAGAAGCTCGAAGTCCCCGCCTACTTCCCGCCGAAGCTGATCGTCGAAGCGGCGCGCCTGTTCAAGAGCACCGCGGGCGGTGAGGTCGCCTACGGCGGGACGCTGGTGGCCGAAGAGGTCCTCGACGTCATGCAGCGCGACTGGATGCGCGGGGAGAACGTGCTCGACGTGGTGCGGACGAGCTCCAAGATCCACGTCCTGGAGGAGTCCAGGCACATGAAGTTCGCCCGCGAGGAGATCAAGGAGCACATCAAGGGCAAGAACGCGCTCCAGCGCCAGACCAGCGCCGCGCTGATCGCCCTGATCTCCTACGGCATCGTCTCCAGCCTCGTGAACCCGAGGGTCTACAAGGCCGTGGGCATCCAGCCGCGACGGGGACTGGCCGCGGCGCAGGCCAACGAGCACCGGAAGTCCATGCTGCGCAATGCGTGCGCGGGACTCATGGGCTTCCTCGACGAGGCCGGTCTGCTCACCCCGCCCGCGGTCGCGCTGTACAAGCGCGTCCACATGATCTGAGTCAGTCGTCGACTGGATCCGCTTCTGCCAGGGGCAGATCCGGATCCAGTTCGAGGCCGTAGACCTGCAGCGACTGGTCGAGCAGCTGCCAGGTCCAGTCGCAGAGCCAGTCGGTGAGCTCGTCGAGGGTGAGGCCGTTCGGCTCCTGCAGCCAGCTGCCCGCGCTGGACTCGACGAGCCCGACGATGCCGAAGGCCAGCGGCTGCACGACCGGGATCTCGATGCCGAACTGGTCCAGGAAGTACTGGAACAGCCCCGTGACCTGGCGCGCGATGACGGTCTTGACGTCGGCGACGACGTTCTGCCCGGACTCACCGGTCGCCGAGTTCATGCTCAGGTAGCGGTAGAGGTTTCCGTGCTCGGCGAGCCAGTTGGTGTGCGCGCCGATCGCGGCGCGGATCATCTCCCGCGGCGTGCCGCGCGGGTTGAACATCGGTGCGAGCTCGGCGGTGACCATCTCGGCGACCCGCTCGGCGATGGCCGCACCCAGGTCGGTGGTGTCGTTGAAGTACTTGTACAGCCGGGGCCTGGCCACGCCGGCTTCCTCGGCCATCAGCTCGACCGAGACCTCCGGGCCGTGCTTGGCGATCGCGCTCAGCGCCGCATCGACCAGCTCTTTCCGGCGCTTCTCGCGGTATCCCGCCCACCGGGCGCTGCGGCCGTCCACCTGCCGTGTCGTTGATGCGGTCACCCGCGAAGTCTACCGGCCGCGAAAAAGGGTCTCCGCATCCGAGGATTTATGGGGTACAGTTTGTTCCTGTTACTTCGAGTACGACTAACTGCGGAGGTGCGCCCATGACCGCCGTCGGCGTTGCCGGCCAGAGCGCCGAGCAGGACTTCTCCAGCCGCCTGCTGGAGTCATCGCAGACGTTGTCCTACGACCCGATGACCGAGATCGACTGGGACGGCCCCCTGCCCGAGGACCAGTACGGTCTGAGCCCGGAGTGGAGCACGCTCTACGGCACGCCGCTGTGGGACGAGCTCACCGAGCAGCAGCGCATCACGCTCACCAGGCACGAGGTGTGCTCCATGATGAGCACCGGCATCTGGTTCGAGATGATCCTGCAGCAGATGATCCTGCGCGACCAGTACGTCAAGAACCCCGCGAACTCCGAGTTCCAGTTCGCCCTCACCGAGATCGCCGACGAATGCCGGCACTCGATCATGTTCGCCCGCATCTGCCAGAAGCTCGAAGTCCCCGCCTACCTGCCCAGCAAGCTGGTCGTCGAGCTGGCGCGCGGATTCAAGACCCTCGCCACCGGTGAGGTCGCCTACGGCGGCACGCTGGTCGCCGAGGAGGTCCTCGACGTCGTCCAGCGCGACTTCATGCGCGACGACCGCGTGCTCGACGTCGTGCAGACCAGCTCCAAGATCCACGTGGTCGAGGAATCCCGGCACATGAAGTTCGCCCGGGAGGAGATCAAGGAGCACATCAAGGGCAAGAGCAAGATCCAGCGCCACTTCAGCGCCGCGCTGATCGCCGTGGTCGCCTACGTGATCGTCTCCAGCCTCGTCAGCCCGAAGGTCTACGACTCCATCGGCATGAACCGCAAGCGGGCGATGGACGCGGTCGCGAACAACGAGCACCGCAAGTCGCTGATGCGCAACGGCTGCGCCGGGCTCATGGAGTTCCTCGACGAGGCCGGCCTGCTCACCCGTCCGGCGATCGCGCTCTACAAGCGCGTGCACATGATCTGAGCGCACGGCCATGACCTACGCGATCACGCAATCCTGTTGCGCCGACGCATCGTGCATCTCGGTGTGCCCGGTCAACTGCATCCACCCCACTCCGGACGAGCCCGATTTCGGGACCACCGACCGGCTCTACATCGACCCGCGCACCTGCATCGGTTGCGGCGCCTGCGCCGATGCGTGCCCGGTCGACGCGGTGTTCCCGATCGACAAGCTCACCGGTGAGATGTCGGTGCACGTCGACATCAACCGGGAGCGGTTCACCGAGGCCCCGGCGGAGTACCCCTGGGACCGGCCCCGGTTCCCGCGATCGCTGCCGACGCACGCCGCTGCGCCGAGCGTCGCTGTCGTGGGAACCGGGCCGGCCGCCGGCTACGCGGTGCAGTCGCTGCTGCGGTCCACCGACGCCGAGATCACGCTGATCGACCGGATGACCACCCCTGGCGGCCTGATCAAGTTCGGGGTCGCACCGGATCACCCGAGCACCAAGCAGATCGAGCACACCTTCGCGACCAGCTACAAGCACCCCAGGGTTCGCATGCACCTGGGCGTGGAGGTCGGGCGGACCATCAGCCACGCCGAGCTGACCGAGCACCACAACGCGGTGGTCTACGCCGTCGGTGCACCCGGTCACCGCACGCTGGGACTGCCCGGCGAGGACCGGCACGGCACGCTGGCCGCTCGCGAGTTCGTCGGCTGGTGCAACGGGCATCCGGACATCCCGGCCGACGCGGTCGAGCTGTCCTCGGAGCGGGTCGTGATCGTGGGCAACGGCAACGTGGCGCTGGACGCGGCGCGCCTGCTGCTCAGCGACCCCGACGAGCTGGTCGGCACCCCGATCGCCGACCACGCGCTGGCCGCCCTGCGCAAGAGCAAGGTCCGGGAGGTCGTGCTGCTCGCGCGGCGGAGTCCCGAGCACGCGGCGTTCACGCGGTCGGAGTGGGTCGGCATCCAGCAGCGGCTGAAGGGCCGCATCGCGGTCGACGCCCACGGAGGTGCTGCGGAGTCGATCGCCTCGGCCGAGGACGGATCGACGGCCGCGCTGCTGCGCGAGGTGCCGGTCGAGGAGGTCGACTGGGATCGGGCTCCGGGCGAGGACCGCCGCCTGGTGCTGCGCTTCTCCTCCGCGCCGCAGGAGGTGGTCGGCGATCCGCAGGTCCGGGCGCTGCGCGTCGGTGACGGCTCGGGCGACCGGGACGTGGCGACCGGGATGGTGCTGTGGTCGGTGGGCAGTCGCGGGGTGCAGATCCCGCAGCTGCCGTTCGACGAGGCGACCGGGGTCATCCCGAACACCGGTGGCCGGGTCGAGCCGGGGACCTACGTGGTCGGCTGGGCCAAGCGCGGCGCGGCGGGCGGCATCGGCGCCAACCGCGCGTGCGCGTCGGAGACCATCGACTCGCTGATCGACGACGCGACGGCGGGCAGGTTGCACAACGCGAGCAAGGACGCGAAGTCCTTCGCCAAGCTGCTGCGCTCCCGCAGGTGAACACGCGCCGATTCGCCTTGAGAGCGCTCTGGCCTCAAGGCGAATCGGGCTGTTCCCGCAGCACTTCACCGAGGCGGGACAGGAGCTCTCGCAATTCCCGGAGCCCGTCGGCCCCGAGGTGCTCGCCGAGGGCCCGCTCGATCTCGCGGATGCGCCCGGCCGCGGCCTGCAACGCCGCCACCCCGGTCGGCGTGGCCACGATCTGACGGGCGCGCCCGTCGGCCGGGTCGGGTCTGCGCTCGACATATCCGCACCGCTGCAGGTGCGTGACCAGCTCACCCATCGCCTGCTGGGTCATCCCGGCGGCCTCCGCCAGTTCGGACACCCGCGAGCCGGCCGGATCCAGGTAGCGGAACACCGCGTAGTGCGCGGGTCGCAGCTCATCGTCGAGGTCGGCGCGCAGGCCGTCGTTGAGCCGCCGCTCGAAGGCGGTGGCACTCTGCACGAGGAGTCTGAGCAGGGTCGGGTTTTCCGCTGACATGGAACGAAGGCTACCTTATCAATCAGGAAGGTAGCCTTCGCACAAGGGAGTGGGTGGGATGCCCGACCCGCTGGTGTTCCGCGACGGTCGCCGGGTCACGTTCGTGGCCGAAGGCAGCGACGAGGAAGGCCCGTTCCTGCGCATCGAGCACCGGTTGCCGCGACCCGCTCGGCAGGCGGGCCCGCACTGGCACCCGCTGCTCACCGAACGCTGGACCGTCCGCCGAGGACGGGTGCGGTTCCGCATCAACGGCCGGGAACTCGTCCTCGGGTCCGGCGAGTCCGCCTCGGCCGGAGCGCGTCAGGTCCACGAGTTCAGCACGCTGTCCGCCGACGTCGTGCTCGACCACGAGATCCGCCCGCCGCTGCAGCACCGCCGCATGTTCGAGCTCTGGCACGCCCTCGACACCGCCGGGGCGACCACGCGCTCCGGGTTGCCGCGCAACCCGCTGGCGCTCGCCCTGCTCTGGCAGGCCCAGGACGGCTATCTCGCCGGCGTCCCCGCCTGGCTCCAACGCGCGATCTTCGGCGGCCTGGCCCGGCTCGCCCGCGCCCTGCGCTACGAGCAGCGCCTCGACGAGCGGGAGGGGCGCGCGGACTGACCGCGCGCCCCTCTCCCGGAACTCGCTCAGTGGGCCGCGACCGCCGCGGTGGCGCCCTCGGTCTTGCGGACGAACAGAGCCGTGCCGAACGCGACGAGGCCGACGACGCCCGCGACGACGAACGCGGTGCGCAGTCCCGCGGCGTCCGGTACGCCCGCCGGGTCGGCCGAGGCCAGCGACGACACCGTCACGAACACCGCCGTGCCGAACGCGCCCGAGACCTGCTGCAACGTGCCCAGGATCGCGCTCCCGTGCGAGTACAGGTGATCCGGCAGCGCGCCCAGCGACGAGGTCATCAGCGGCGTCATCATCAGGCTCAGCCCGAGCATCAGCAGCAGGTGGAAGCCGATCACCATGCCCAGCGGCGACTCCGGGGTCAGCGTGGCGAACAGCCACAGCGACACCGCCATCGCAGCGGCGCCCGGGATCACCAGCGGACGCGGTCCGATCCGGTCGAACAGCCGCCCGACCGGACGTCCCATCAGGCCCATCAGCAGACCGCCCGGCAGCACCGCCAGACCGCTGACGAACGTGGTCGTCTTCAGCACCGTCTGCAGGTACAGCGGCAGCAGGATCGCCGCCGCGCCCAGCAGGCACATGAACAGCAGCGCCGCCAGCACCAGCGACACGACGAACGGGCGGTGGGTGAAGGGCCGCAGGTCCAGCAGCGCCCGGTCCTCGCGCTGCAACCGCAGCTGCCGGACCACGAACACCACCAGCGACACGGCACCGACCACCAGCGGCACCCACGGCGGGACCGCGTGCGAGCCACCGGACTCGCCGATGGCGGACAGACCGTAGAGGAGGCCGCCGAAACCGATCGCCGACAGCAGCACCGACAGCACGTCCAGCGGAACCGAACGGGTCTCGCTGTCCAGGCGCATCCACACCGCACCGATGGCCAGCGCGATCAGCGACAGCGGCAGCACGATCCAGAACATCCAGCGCCAGCCCAGCGAGGACAGCACCGCCCCACCGATGGTCGGCCCCACGGCCGGGGCGACGGCGATGACGATGCTGATCGTGCCCATCGTGGCGCCGCGCTTCTCCACCGGGACGAGGCGCATCGCCGAGGTCATCAGCAGCGGCAGCATCACCGCCGTGCCGGTCGCCTGCACGATGCGGCCCACCAGCAGCATCCCGAAGCCGGGTGCCAGCCCGCTCAGCAGCGTGCCGAGGCTGAACAGGACCATCGCGGCCATGAACACCTGACGCGGGGTGAAGCGCTCCAGCAGGAACCCGGTGATCGGGATGACCACGGCCATCGTCAGCAGGAAACCGCTGGTCAGCCACTGCACGGTGGTGGTGGTCACGTGGAGGTCGACGGTGAGGTCGCGCAGCGCGACGCTCAGGATCGTCTCGTTGAGGATCATCACGAAGGCCGAGGCGACCAGCACGCTCAGCAGCACGTTTGCTCTCGGCGGTGTGGCCTGCCGGTCGGGCTCCGCGATCGCGGCCGTCTCGGTCATGGGTTGTCGTGCACCTCGCTCGTGTGGGGCCTTGGTCACGGCCGTTGTCCTTCCCGGCCGGGGGTGCCGGCCGGATTCGCCGACATCGCCGACGGCGTTCGGCATGCAGTTCTGGCGCTGCGGGCGGTGGAAGCCCGGATCACGTGTCGGGTCGACCCACGCGACGGTGGGGTCCGCGACGGCGTCGAGCGCGGCCGGCGGCCGGCCTGCGGTCAGATGATCCGGTGCCGGGGAGTCACGTGAACCGTCCCCTCACAAGCATGCTCGTCCCCCCCAGAGCTCCGATCCAGCTTAACGCCCTGATCCGACAGGGCCTTCCGTCGCGGCGAGCTGCGACGGCGCGAACACCCGGTACCAACGCACGCGATGTTTCCCATCATCCACGCTGGTCAAACGATTTTTCGCGCACGAGATCACGAGAGACCTGGCCACCTGCGGGAACGCCAAGCGGATGATGAACGTCACGTTATCGGCGCGGCTCAGCTCCGCGCGCTCCGCCGGCGACCCAGCGCGGTGTCCAGGACCAGGAACGCCAGCAGCGAAACACCCATCAGCGGCAGGAAGAACGCCACGACCAGCGTCACCGCGCCCAGCGGCAGCAGCACGCGCAACGGCACCTGGCGCCAGGCCCCGCGCGCGACCGGAGCGCCGAAGGCACCGGCCGGACGGCGGCGCCACCACATCCGGTAGCCGAGGACGATCGTGGTCAGCAGAGCCACCACCAGCGCGGCCAGCACCAGCTGGTTGACCAGGCCGAACAGCAGGCCCATGTGCGCGTCGACGCCCCAGCGCGCCAGCTTCGCCATCACCGGCCAGTCGGCGAAGCGCAGCGTCGCGGTGACCTGCCCGCTGGCGGCGTCGACGGCGACCGAGTCCTGCTGCGTCGGCCAGTGCCGCTGCACCTGCTGCACCACGTAGGCCCCGCCCGAGGTCGGCGGGGTCAGCTCCACCGGCCCGGTCACGCCCTGCGCCTCGGCGGCGCGCAGCACCCGTTCCGGACCGACGTCGCCGCCGGTGTGCGCGCTGTGCCCGTGATGACCGTGGTGACCCTGGTGCTCGGGCGGGACCACGTCGGTGGACACCGTCGGGGTCTCCCAGGCCAGCGCCTCGCGGAGCTCGGTGACGTTCGCGCCCGCGTAGTTCGACCAGGTCAGCCCGGTGGCCGACAGGAACACCAGGCCCAGCGCGATGCAGGTGCCGATCGCGCCGTGCCAGGACAGCAGCCGCTTGCGCCCGGTGGCGCCCGGCTCCGGGACGACGAGCCGCTTGCGGGAGGTGCGGCGGCGCCGGAACCACAGCAGCAGTCCGCCCAGCACCACCACCCACAGCCAGCTGGCCGCGAGTTCGCTGTAGAGCCTGCCGACGTCGCCCAGGTGCAGGCCGCGGTGCAGGTTGTCGATCCACGCCCGCAGCGGCAACGCCTGGCTGCTGCCGTAGGTCTCCAGGATTCCGCGCACCTCGGTGGTGTGCGGGTCGACGAACACCGTGCGCTGGAAGCTCTCCGGCAGGTCCGGGGCGTGGAAGATGACCTGCGTGGTGTCGGTCGGCGTGGGCGCCGGGCGGATGGACATCAGCGAGGCACCCGGGTGCGCGGCCTGCGCGGCGGCGAGCTGGTCGTCCACCGACGCGGTGCGCGGGCTCGCCGGCACGTGCAGTTCCCGGTCGTAGACCAGCTGTTCCAGCTGCGGGGTGAACACGTAGAGCAGCCCGGTGGTGGCGGCCACGAGCAGGAACGGAGCGATGAGCAGTCCGGCGTAGAAGTGCAGCCGCAGGACCAGCGGCCGCAGCGCCGCCCACGTTCCGGCGGGGCCGCTGCGCTGCTCGGCGGCCGGGGGCGCCTCGGTGCTCATCTCATCTCCATCCGCGCGTGGTGCGTCGTGGGAGATGTCGGTTCCGGTTGATCGCTGGTTCCCGGGAGTTGCCGCCGTCACACCGGTGGCCGTCCTCGGCGGCCGGAACGGGTGCCGCGCGGGTAACGTCGCGCAGCGCGAAGCGTTCGACTGCGGGAGGTGTGGTTGGTGGCGGGCTGTTGTCCTCCGTCTCGTTCCGGTCCGGCGACCGGTTCTCAGCAGCAGGTCACCCGGGGCAGCGGGGACCTGGACGGCATGGTGGTGCTTCCCGGCGGCGTGTTCCGGATGGGCACCGAGGATCCCGACGGGTTCCCCGACGACGCCGAAGGACCGATCCGCGAGGTCCGCGTGGCCTCGTTCGCCATCGACCCGCACGCCGTGTCCAACGCGCGCTTCGCGGAGTTCGTCGACGACACCGGTTTCGTCACCGAGGCCGAGCGGTTCGGCTGGACCTACGTGTTCGCCAAGTTCCTGCCCGGACACCTGCGCAAGGAGTCCCCTCGCCCGGAGCAGACGCCGTGGTGGTGCGGCGTCAGCGGCGCCTGCTGGCGGCACCCGGAGGGGCCGGGCAGCGATCTGGACGGCCGTTGGGACCACCCCGTCGTGCACGTCTCGTGGCACGACGCCGCCGCCTACTGCAAGTGGGCGGGCAAGCGGCTGCCGACCGAGGTCGAGTGGGAGTACGCGGCCCGCGGCGGCCTCGACCAGGCCCGCTACCCGTGGGGCGACGAGCTCACGCCCGGCGGCGAGCACCGCTGCAACATCTGGCAGGGCCAGTTCCCGGTGCGCAACACCGCCGAGGACGGTCACGTCGGCACCGCGCCGGTGAATTCCTTCGCGCCCAACGGTTTCGGACTGCACAACGTGTCGGGAAACGTGTGGGAGTGGTGCTCGGACCGCTTCTCCGACGGTTCCGACAATCGCGCGATGCGCGGCGGTTCCTACTTGTGCCACGACTCCTACTGCAACCGCTACCGCGTGGCCGCGAGAACGTCCAACACACCGGACAGTTCGAGCGGGAACCTCGGTTTCCGGTGCGCCGCCGACGCCTGAGGAACTCCTCCTGGAAAAATGCGATCGGCGCCCGACCGGAACAAACTTTTCCGATCGGGCGCCGAGCATTCGACTCACATTCCCGTGACGATGACTTCCGCCGGGACTTCGGTGTCGTTGGCGAGAGCGCCGAAGAGCGTCTCGGCCTTGTCCTGGTCCCACTTGACCACCGACGCGCCATCGCTGGTCTCGCCGAATCCGGACATCGGAACCGTGGTGGTCACGCCCTGGCCGGAGGCGATCCCGTTCATGGCGAACGCCAGACCCGCCAGGTGCCAGACGTGGTCCTCGGTGTCGACGAGGAACGCGCCGGAGGTGTCCAGGATCAGCGGGAACAGGCGCAGCGGGTTGAGGAAGACCTCCGGGGACGAGGCCCTCTCGGTCAGCGCGGCGAGGAACTCGCGCTGCCGCTGGACGCGGTCGAGGTCGCCGCGCGAGGAGGCGCGGGTCCGCACGTAGCCCAGCGCCTGCGGGCCGTCGAGCTGCTGGCAGCCGGCCTGCAGGTCGAGGTTGGCCTTGGGGTCCTTCATCGGTTCCTCGACGCAGACGTCCACGCCACCGATCGCGTCGGTCATGTCGGCGAACCCGCCGAGGCCGACCTCCGCGTAGTGGTCCACGCGCACGCCGGTCGACGCCTCGACGGTCTGGGTCAGCAGCTGCGGCCCGCCGTAGGCGAAGGCGGAGTTGAGCTTGTCCTTGCCGTGCCCGGGAATCGAGACGTAGGAGTCGCGCGGGAGGCTGACCATCGTGGGCTTGCCACCGGCCTGCGGGATGTGCACCAGCATCACCGTGTCGGTGCGACGACCCGCGGTGTCACCGGTTCCCAGCTCGGCTTGGCGGTCGGCGTCGAGCCCTTCGCGGCTGTCGGAACCGACCAGCAACCAGTTGGTGCCGGGTCCGTCGGCGGGCCGCTCACCGGAGGTGGGAAGCGCGGGCTCGCGCTTGAGCGAGTAGTCCACGTAGATCAGGAAACCGGCCAGTGCCAGCACCAGGACGAGCAGAACGGCCAGGATCTTGCGGCCCGGGCGGCGTCGTGGGGGCCGGTGATGAGGTGGCCGTGCGTGCGCCATCTGTTGCTGAGCGTAGTTCATCTGCCAATCCGAAGAAGTTGGTTGTCCTGCACGGATTTCGCGTACTCCCCGACCTGTTGCGGCGAGCGAGCATGGCAGGTGATCCTGCCGCCCGAATAGGAGCAATCCCACAACTTCGGGCAACGATGCGGGAACTCCGGAATCACGCGCGGACAACTCCCTCCTGCCCGCGCTCATTCACGACATTCCAGGCTCGCGCAGGTCGTTGACGGTTCTTCACGTCGCGGGCCACATTTCGTGGCGATCGCCTCCACGCTCCGCCATCAACGCGGAACTGTTTCCACCGCTCTCGACCGACCACGATCCCGGCGCGTGAATTGCCCGCCCCGAGGACACGGCCGGGGCCTTCGCCGGAACGCCGCGAACTTCCCGACGTGAAGGCCTCGCCCACGGCGAGGTCAGCTCAACGCCGACCCGATCGAGGTGCGGATCTCGTCCGGTTCGTCGCCGAGTCCGCGCAGCAGGTTGGCGGTCAGCGGCACCAAGACGTCCGCCAGCGGGTCGGCGTGGGCGAAGCGGCCGGCGAGTTCGAGGGTGACGAAGCCGTGCAGCGCGCTCCACAGCTGGGCCGCGACGTCGCCCGCCTCGGCGGAGGCGAGCCGTTCGGCGGCGATCGCGCGTTCGGTGGCGGCGACCAGCCTGCCGAAGGCCACCGCGGGCCAGCCAGCCTCCCCTTCCGCGGGCTCGGGGTGCGCGGCCGGAGCCGACAGACCGAACATCAGGTCGTGGAGGTGCGGGTTCTCGCGGGCGAAGCCCCGGTAGGCCAGCGCC
Source organism: Saccharopolyspora karakumensis (assembly GCF_004349225.1). Lineage (NCBI taxonomy): Bacteria > Bacillati > Actinomycetota > Actinomycetes > Pseudonocardiales > Pseudonocardiaceae > Saccharopolyspora > Saccharopolyspora karakumensis. The sequence goes on along the minus strand of NZ_SMLA01000049.1, from coordinate 41,743 downwards.
TGGCGCAGCAGGTCGGCCACCGGGTCCTCCGTGCTCGCCACGGCGTCCAGACGCCTGGTCAGACGGCGGAAACCGTCATCGGCGACGCCGCGCAGCAGCTGCGGGACGCCGCCGAAGTAGTGGTACACCGCCATCGTCGACGTGCCGATCTCGCGCGCCAGCCGTCTGGCCTGCAACGACTGCGGGCCCTCGTCGGCGAGCAGGCGCACCGCCGCCTCGATCAACCCCGCCCGCACCTGCTCGCCCTTGCCCACGACCAGGTTCTAACACGACCGCGGGCGTGCGGCTCAGGACGTCGGGCTCGGGGTTCCCGCGAAGGGGATGCCTGCCGGAGCCGGTTCGGCCGCGGTGCGATCCGGGTGCCGCCAGAGACCCTTGCGCTCGAGGATCGGCAGCACGCCCTCGCCGAACCAGTACGCCTCCTCCAGGTGCGGGTGACCGGAGAGCACGAACTCGTCGATGCCCAGCGCGTGGTACTCCTCGATGCGCTCGGCGACCTCGGCGTGACTGCCCACCAGAGCGGTTCCCGCTCCCCCGCGCACCAGACCGACTCCGGCCCACAGGTTCGGGTAGATCTCCAGCTTCGAGGTCGAGCCCTCGTGCAGCGCCAGCATCCGCTTCTGCCCCTCGGACTCGCTGCGGCCCAGCCCCGCCTGCACCTGCTCGATGACCGACGGGTCCAGGGCGTCGAGCAACCGCTGCGCCTCGGCCCACGCCTGCACGCTGGTGTCGCGGCTGATCACGTGCAGCCGGATGCCGAAGCGCGGCGTGCGGCCCTGGGCGGCGGCCAGCTCGCGGATCCACTGGACCTTCTCGGCGACCTCGGCCGGCGGTTCGCCCCAGGTCAGGTACACGTCGGCGTGCTTGGCGGCGACGTCGCCCGCCGCCGGGGACGAGCCCCCGAAGTACACCTGCGGCACCGGTTCGGGCACGCGGGTGAGCTCGGCGCCTTCGACGCGGACGTGCTCGCCCGCGAAGTCGACCCGCTCCCCTCGCCACAATCCGCGCACGACCTCCAGGAACTCGTCGCAGCGCGCGTAGCGGGCGTCCTTGTCCAGGAAGTCGCCGTAGGCGCGCTGCTCGTGGCTCTCCCCGCCGGTGACGACGTTGAGCAGCAGGCGCTGACCGGAGTGGCGCTGGAACGTGGCGGCCATCTGCGCGCCGAGGGTCGGCGAGAGCAGTCCGGGCCGGAAGGCGACCAGGAACTTCAGCCGCTCGGTGACCTCGGCGAGCATCGCGGTCGACAGCCACGCGTCCTCGCACCACGCACCGGTCGGCGTCAGCGCGCCTTCGAAACCGAGCTGCTCGGCGCTGCGCGCGATCTGCCCCAGGTAGGCCAGCGTCGCCGGGCGGGCGCCGCCCGCGGTGTGCGTGGGCGTGCCGTGCCCGCCGCCGACGAGGTAGCGGCTGTCGCCGTAAGTGGGCAGGAACCAGTGGAACGTCAAGGACATCTGCTTCTCCATCAGTCCGATGTGGACTAGCGAACCGGGTTGAACGGGTGGAGGAGTCAGCTGCGACACGCTTGCGTCACCACGCGCTGGAAGTCCACGTGGCGGCGTCGGGTCAGGGTTTCCACGAACGTGATCGTTCGGCAGCCGGCACGACGATGTCAACGAACGGACACCGCTTCTCAGCAACTGGACGGACTCGATTTCACTTGACCGCGCGGGCACCGGGCGGCGAGGCTCTGCCCCGTGCTGCCTCCCGCACTGCTGACCACGCGCCACGACGTCGACCTGCTCCGCGTGGCGTCCGCGGCGTGTTCGAGCCGTTAACACCCGCGCAGACGAGCCGCGTCCGAACCCGCCGCGCCGACCACCCAACCCCTCGGCCGGTCCCCGGACTCCCCCTCACCCCGGTCCCGCCGGTCCCCGATTTCAGTGGAGAGCAGGACCCGGAACTCAGTGGGAATCGGGGGGAGGAATTCCGTTGAAATCGGGTCCCGACCTGACGGACCAGGCGTGTTCCCGCTCCCCGCACCTCGCCTGGAGGCAGTGATGACCGCGGGCCCGCAGCCTGCTCCTGACGTGCGCGCCGTGCCGCGCAAGGACGTGCGCACCGTCATCGTGTCGAGCCTGATGGGCACGACCGTCGAGTGGTACGACTTCTTCTTGTACAGCACCGCCGCCAGCCTGGTGTTCGACAAGCTGTTCTTCCCCACCGACGACCCGACGGTCTCGACGATGCTGGCGTTCGTGACGTTCTTCGTCGGGTTCGTCGCACGCCCCCTCGGCGGCGTCCTCTTCGGACACATCGGCGACCGGATCGGCCGCAAGCGCACGCTCGTCAGCACGATGCTGCTGATGGGCCTGTCCACGGCGGCGATGGGCGCCCTGCCGACCTACGAGCAGGTGGGCCTGCTCGCCCCGCTGCTGCTGGTGCTGCTGCGCGTGGCCCAGGGCCTGGCGATCGGTGGCGAGTGGGCCGGCGCGGTGCTCATGGCCGTCGAGTACGCGCCGCCCGGCAAGCGCGCCTGGTACGGCGCGTGGCCGCAGGTCGGTCTCGCCCTCGGGCTCGGCCTGGGCACCGGGCTGTTCGCCCTGCTGGGCAACGTCCTCGACGACGAGCAGTTCCTCGGTTACGGCTGGCGGACCGCGTTCGGCGTGAGCATCCTGCTGGTGGTCATCGGCTTGGTGATCCGGCTGCGGGTGGCCGAAACCCCGGCGTTCGAGCGGATGCGGCAGACCCAGGGCGCCGCGAAGGCCCCGCTGGTGGAGCTGTTCCGCGACCCGGTCACCCGCCGCAACGCGCTGCTGGGCCTGCTGTCTGGGCGGAGGGCGCCGCGTTCAACACCTGGGTGGTGTTCTTCCTGTCCTACGCGACCTCCACCCTGCACCTGCCGCGCAACAGCGCGCTGGTGTCGGTGATGCTGGCCGCGGGCGTGCTGGCGGTGCTGCTGCCGGTGTTCGGACGCCTCAGCGACCGCATCACGCCGCGCCGCGCCTACGCGCTCGGCGCCGGCCTGTTCGCCGCGACGGTGCACCCGGCGTTCCTGGCCTTCCAGACCCCGGACGTGCTGCTGTCCGGGCTGGTCATCGTCGGGGTGCTGGGCGTGGTGCACGCGCTGCTCTACGCACCCCAGGGCACGCTCTACGCGCAGCTCGCACCGGTGCGCTCCCGCTACACGGGTATGTCGTTCGTCTACCAGTTCTCCGGCATCTACGCCTCGGGCCTGACGCCGCTGATCATCACCGCGCTCATCGCCGCGGGCGGCGGTTCTCCGTGGCCGGCCTGCGGCTACCTGGTGCTCACCGGCCTCATCGGCCTCACCGCCACCATCGCGCTGCGCCCCGCCGACCTCGAGTCGGCCGCCTCGGATTGACCATGCCTCCCGGCGCTACTCGTGGTGAGCTGGATGGCGATGAGGACGCTGGAGCACCGCGCGGTGGCCGCCGGGGTGGACGACTCCGACGCCGGTCGGCTCGCCATGCGCTGGGCCGCCCGCGAGGCGCTGTCCCGCACCGAGGCGCTGCTGCTGGTGCGCGCCGTCCCCGTCCCCCTGGAGGAGCTCACCCGCGTCCACCTGCCCAGCGAGCAGCCGGTGATGCGGCACGGCAGCGCTCAGCAGGAGCTCGCCGCGCTGGCCACCGAGTGCCGGCGGATGTTCCCGGAGTTGCTGGTGCGCACCCGGGTGCAGATGGGGCATCCGGCGTCGGTGCTGCGCGAGGAGACCGACCAGATGGGGATGGTGGTGCTCGGCCCGCCGCCGCTGAGCCGCACCCGGCGGGTGCTGCTGGGGTCCACGGCGGGCGAGCTGGTGCGCAACGCGCACGTCCCGGTGGTGGTCGTGCGCGGTCCCGAAGCCGATCGGCCGATCCGGCGGGTGGTGGTCGGGGTGGACGGTTCGCCGACCAGCGGGCAGGCGATCACCTTCGCCCACGACCTCGCCTGCCGGCACTCGGCGACGCTCACCGCGCTGATGGCCGACGCCGCCCGCGCACCCGACGCGCTGCCGCCGAACCGCGGGTGGCGCTACGAGTCCGACTCCGTCGAGGCCAACCAGCGCCTTCTCGCCGAGTGCGTCGCGGGCGTGGAGCAGCGCAACCCGGACGTGGAGATGCACCAGGAGGTCAGCCTCGAACCCCCGACCGAAGCGTTGCTCCAGGCCGCGGAGAAGGCCGACCTCCTGGTGATCGGTTCACGCGGACGGCACATCGTGCGCGCCACGACGCTGGGTTCCACGAGCCACGCCCTGGTGCACTACGCGGAGTGCGCCGTGGCCGTCGTCCGCTGACTCACAGACCGGTTCGGTACGTGAAGCGGGCCTTGCCGATCCAGATCTCGTCGCCCTCGCGCAGCTCGGCGGTGTCGACCGGGAGCCGGTTGAGGTAGGTGCCGTTGAGCGAACCGCCGTCGACGAGGACGTAGGCGTCGCCCCGCCGCCGGATCTCGGCGTGCTGCTTGGACACCGTGATGTCGTCGACGACTATGTCGCATATGGAGTCTCGACCTATGGTGGTGCGCTCGTTCTGGAGCACGAAACCGCTCCCGGCGGCGTTGCCTCGGTTGATCATCAAGCGGGGGCGGCCGCTGAGCTCATCGGCGGAACGAGGTGCCGGAACCTCATGAGGACCAGGTGCTCGGGCGGTATCGGCCTGCTCTTCGACCGCGTTCGATGCCGACTCGCCGATCCTGGTCTGTTCCATCGTCGTCTCCCTAGCCAACAAGCGTGATACCTCCGAAATGCACCTGCCCGTGACCGGGCGGATACACACAGCATGCCGAAGGTTTGACCGCTGTCGCTAGGACCAACGTCCTTAATTCATCGAACCGGGTCCGCGCCTGTGATCCAGGTCTCCGACCCGAGTCCGCGGGGCCGCCATTCACGATGACGGCCCCGCCGGTCGGTGATTACTTCACCGCGCCCATCGACAGACCGCGCACCAGGTGGTTCTGCGCGACCCAGCCGATGACCATCACCGGCAGCGAGGCCAGCAGCGCCGCCGCCGACAGCTGCGCCCAGTACAGGCCCTCGCTGGTGATGAAGCCGACCAGGAACACCGGCACCGTGCCCGCCTGCGCGGCGGTGAGGTTGACCGCGTAGAAGAACTCCGTCCAGGAGAAGATCACGCAGATCAGCGCCGTCGCGGCGATTCCCGGCGCCACGACCGGGAGGATCACCCGGAACAGCAGCACCGGCAGCGGTGCGCCGTCGACCCGGGCGGCTTCGACCATCTCCCTGGGGACTTCGAGGAAGAACGAGCGCATCATCCACACCGCCAGCGGCAGGTTCATCGCGGTGTAGAGGATGACCAGCGCCCAGACGTTGTCGAGCAGACCGATGTTCTGCGAGATGACGTACAGCGGGATGATCGCCGCCACGATCGGAAGCATCTTGGTCGACAAGAAGAATCCGAGCACGCCCTGGGTGCCGGGCACCGCCGCGATGGACAGCGAGTAGGCCGCCGGGACCGCCAGCAGCAGCACCAGCAACGTCGACACCACCGTCACGAACGCCGAGTTGCCCAGGTACGGCAGGAATCCGCGTTCCAGGATCCCGGCGAACTGGGTCAGCGTCGGCGTGAACAGCAGCTTCGGCGGATCGGTGTAGGCGTCGGCCTCCTCCTTGAAGGAGGTCACCACCATCCACAGGAGCGGGAAGACGAACAGGATCGCCACGACCCAGGTGAACGCGGTCAGCGCCCACCGGCCGATCGGGTTCGCGGTATGCATCAGCGCACCTCGCTCAGGCCGAAGGTCCGGAACATCAAGCGCAGCGCGAAGTTCGCCACGATCAGCGTCAGGATGACCACCACGACGCCCATCGCCGAGGACTGGCCGATGTCGAAGCCCTCGAACGCTCGCTGGTAGATGTAGTACGGCAGGTTGGTGCTGGCCGTGCCCGGACCGCCCTGCGTCATCAGGAAGATCGCGTCGAAGCTGTTGACGATGTAGATCGCCCCCAGCAGCCCCGCCAGCTGCAGGTACCGGGCCAGCTGCGGCAGCGTGATCGACACGAACGTCCGCCAGCGGCCGGCGCCGTCGACCGACGCGGCCTCCAGCACCTCCTTGGACTGAGCCTGCAGACCCGCCAGGATCAGCAGCATCATGAACGGCGTCCACTGCCAGATGACCTGGGTCATCACCGCGGCCAGCGGGTACTCGGCCAGCCAGTCGGTGTCGCCGCCGAACACGAAGTTCAGCAACCCGTAGGTGGGGTCGAACATCGTGGTCTTCCACAGCAGCGCGCCCGCCGCGGGCAGGATCAGGAACGGCGTGATCAGCAGGGTGCGAACCACGCCGCGCCCCAGGAACTTCCGGTCCAGCAGGATCGCCAGGCCCAGACCCAGCAGCATCGAGATGAGCACGCACACCACGGTCAGCACCACGGTGTTGATCAGCGCGCCGCGGAACTGGCTGTCGGCGAAGACGTCGACGTAGTTGCGCAGGCCCACGAAGTGCCGCGAGCCCGGCCGCACCAGGTTCCAGGACTGGAACGAGTAGAACACCGTCATCAGGAACGGGATCTGGGTCACCAGCACCGTGAACAGCAGCGCGGGCAGCAGCGGCGCGCGGCGCAGCCAGGTGCTCGACGCCGTGGTCTCCTTCTTTCTCACCACGGGCGCCTGAACTTCTTCGACCACCGTTTGGCTCATCGCGTCTCCCGGTAGGACTCACCGACGGACTCGGCGTATTCCTGGGACTGCTCCAGGGCCTCGTCGACGGTGATCCGTCCGGCGATGGCCGCCGACAACTGCTGGCTGATCCGGGTTCCGAGGTCCTGGAACTCCGGGATGCCGACGAACTGGATCCCCGGGTACGGAACCGGGTTCACCATCGTGTTGGACTGCTGCGCCTTGTCGATGCCTTCCAGCGTCGGCTTGGCGTAGGCGGCAGCGGCCTGCTGGTACTCCGGGATCTCGTAGGTCGACCTGCGCACCCCCGGCGGAACCCGGTTCCAGCCGAAGGTGGTGCCGACCTGCTTGACGAACTGCTTGGAGGTCATCCAGCTCATGAACTGCCAGGCCGCGTCCTTGTCCTTGGCGACCTTGGGCATCGCCAGCGACCAGGTGTAGAGCCAGCCGGCCTCGGCGGTGCGCTCCACGGGGGCGGCCACGTAGCCGTTCTTGCCGACCACCTTGCTCTCGGCCGGGTCCTCGTTGGTCCCGGCCATGACCGTCGCGTCGTACCACATCGCGGCCTGGCCCTGCGCGTAGTGCGTGCCGCACTCGGAGAACCCGGCGCTGGAAGCACCGACCTCACCGTGCTCGCGGACCAGGTTGACGTAGAAGTTCGCCGCCGCCTTGAACTCGGGCGAGGTGATCTGGGCGTTCCAGTTCTCGTCGAAGTAGCGGGCGCCGAAGGTGTTGGCGACCGTGGAGAACGGCGCCAGGCTCTCGCCCCAGCCGGGCTTGCCGCGCAGGCAGATCCCGGAGACGCCGGTGGCGGGGTTGTCCAGCTTCGCGGCGAAGTCGGCGATCTGCTGCCACGTCGGGTGTTCCGGCATGGTCAGCCCGGCCTGCTGGAAGAGGTCCTTGCGGTAGGTCAGGAACGACGACTCGCCGTAGAACGGAACCGCGTACATCGAGCCCTGGTGCGACAGCGAATCCCGGATGCTGGGGATGAAGTCGTTCGCGTCGTAGCCGGGGGTCTTGTCGATGTAGGGCTGCAGGTTCTCCAGCCAGCCGTTGGCCGCCCACTGCGGGGTCTCGTAGTTGCTGATCATCGCCACGTCGAACTCGCCGCCCTGGGTGGCGGTGGAGGCGGTGATCTTCGCGCGCGCCTGGTTCTCCGGCAGCTGCACGAACTTTAGCTTGATGCCGGGGTGGTCCTTCTCGAACTCGCCCTTGAGCGCGACCGCGTCCTCCATCTGCGGGTTGGACACGATCGCGATCACCAGGGTCCGTCCGCCGGAACCGATGGCACCGGCTCCGGCGCAGCCGGTCAGCAGCAGGCAGACGATCCCCAGCAGCGCGAGCCTTATTCGGCTGCGCCCTAACCGCCTAGGCATCCGCACCTCCCGGCAGGACCTGGACCTTGAGACCGGCGCCGCTGCGCATGAGTTCGAGCGCCTTGCCGAACTCCTCCAGCGGCAGCGCGTCGGTCAGCAGCTCGTCGCTGTTGATCGCGCCCATCGCCATGAGGTCCAGCGCGGGACCGAAGCTGTGCAGCACCGCCATCGAACCGACGATCTTGATCTCGTCGTTGTAGATGCGGAAGGGCGACAACGAGATTCGCGCCTCCGCCGGGGCGACGCCGAAGACCAGCAGCCGTCCGCCGCGACGCAGCTTGTCGAACGCGGTCTCGATGGCCGGGGCCGCGCCGGTGCAGTCGACGGCGGCGTCGAAGTCGGAGTCGAGCTCGTCGGCGTCCTCCACGACGGCGACCGCGCCCAGCCGCTGCGCGCGCGGCAGCCGCGTCGCGTTGCGGTCGGCGACGGTGACCTGCGCGCCCGCGCGCTGGAGCAGCTGCTGCATCAGCAGGCCCATCGTGCCCGCGCCGATGACGAGGAACTTCTCGCCGGCCTCGACGCCGATCTGGCGGACGCCGTGCACCGCGCAGGAGACCGGCTCGACCAGGGCGCCCTGCTGCCAGTTCAGCCCCTCGGGCATCCGGTAGCAGTTGGCCGAGGGCACCGCGACGTACTCGGCGAACGCGCCGTCGACGGTGTCACCGGTGGCACCCCAGTTCGCGCACAGGTTTCCGTGCCCGTTGCGGCACGGGGTGCAGTAGCCGCAGAACAGCGACGGGTCGACCGCGACCCGGTCACCCACCGTCCACTCGCCCGGCACGTCCGTGCCCACCTCGACGACCTCGCCTGCGAACTCGTGGCCCGGCACGATCGGGTAGGGCGTCGGTGGGAAGTGCCCGTCGGCGATGTGCACGTCGGTGCCGCAAATCCCGGTGGCCCCGACCTTCACCACCAACTGCCGCTCCCGCGGTACCGGATCCGGTACGTCACCAACCCGGATGGACCCGGGTTCGTCAATGATCGCGGCGCGCATCTAACCTCCGCCTCCAGCGTGCTCATCTGAGCGAACTGCGCTGTACTCTGCCCTGAACTTGCCCCGCATTGAAGAGGCTCACTGGTGACTGCGTCAACCTCTGGTCAAGTTTTCACGTTATAGTGCTCATATGAGCACACCCCGGCCGCGAAGCGGGCTGATCGACACCATGACCGCGGCGTCCATCGCGCACCGGTTCTACGTGGCCGGGCGCTCGAAGCTGGAGATCGCCGAGGAGTTCGGGATCAGCCGCTTCAAGGTTGCCCGGATTCTGGCATCCGCCCAGGAGAACGGCTTGATCAAGATTTCGTTCGAGTTGCCGTTCCCGGTCGACGTGGAGCAGTCGGAACAGCTCCGGACGGCCTACGGGCTGCGCCGCGTGCTGGTGCTCAACCGAGCGCAATCGAAGGCCGAGCGGCCGGAGCTGCGCCGCCGAGTGGGCGTGCTGGCCGCCCAGCTCCTCTCCGAGATCACGGTTCCGGGCGACGTCATCGGCTTGTCCTGGGCGCGATCGGTCAACGCCATGGCCGAGGCGATCCGCAGCCTTCCCAAGTGCCCCATCGTGCAGCTGTGCGGCGTCCAAGCGGGCATGGACATGCGGGACCGATCGGTGGAAACGGTGGGCCGAGTGGCCGCGGCCAGCGGCGGCGACTCCTACCCCATCTACGGGCCGCTGGTGCTCCCCGACCGCCGCACCACCGAGATCCTGCGCAACCAGCCCGGCATCGCGGAGACCTTCGAGCAGTTCCAGCACCTGACCAAGGCCGTGGTCAGCATCGGCGCCTGGCAGGCGAACGAGTCCACCGTCTACGACGCGCTGAGCCCCGCCGAACGCGAGTCGATCCGGCAGCGCGGCGCCACCGCCGAGATCGCCGCCCGGCTCTTCGACGCCGACGGCAACGCGCTGTCCACCGGGTTGGCCCACCACGTCCTGGCGATCCCGCACGAGCAGCTGCGGGCCGTGCCGGAGGTGATCGCCGTCGGCTACACGACCCCGAAGGCCCGCGCCATAGACGCGGTGCTGCGATCCGGGATCGTCAACACCCTCATCACCGACGCCGATGCCGGCGACCGCCTCCTGCAGCACGTCGCCGAACGCCCGCTGCACTAGCGGAGAAGAGGGCGGAGCGACACCCCCAGCGCCGCTCCGCCCTTCGAACCCGTTTCCCGGCCACGGCACCACGGGAAACGGGAAACCGGAACGATTGCCCGCCGCTCGGTTCGGTTCTCGGTGAAGATCCGTCGAAGAACGCAGCACTGCTGATGCGTTCTTGAGATGCCACTCCACGACTCGACGGCGACGAGGATTGCGGCGGCCATGACGACGACGAGCGCCACCAATGCGGTTCCGGACAGGCTCGACGAGGCGATTTCGAAGATCGCCCACGACTGGACTGCGGTGTCGGGCAGACCACGCGCCCTTCCCTGGTGTGCCGGGCCTGATCACGCAGACGCATTTTGCTGCGCGCGCTGGCGCACAACGCGAAACCCGGCCAGGCGGCGGAGATCCTGGTGTTGACCGCCCGGTACGCCGAGTACGCGGGCTGGATGACGCAGGAGGCAGGTGACGACCGGGCGGCGATGTGGTGAACCGGTCCGTCGAGCTCGCCGAGGCCGGCGGCGACCGCAGGCTCGGCGCCTACGCGCTGGTGCGGCGCGCCGTGGTCGACCTCTACCGCCACGACGCGCGGCAGACCATCGACGTCGCCCGGCTGGCCAGGCAGAACGCGCTCACCGACCACATCCGGGGATGGGCCGCGCTGCACGAGGCCCAAGGCCATGCGCTGGCCGGCGACCCGGACGCGTCGATGCGCGCCCTCGATCTCGCTCGCGAGCACCTCGACGCCGCGCGACCCGAATCGGGACCGCCGCGACCCGGGGAGTTCGTGCGATGACCAAGGAGGACCGGACCCTCTACATCGGACTCGCGATGGCGGCGATCCCGCTGTTCTTCGGGAGGCTGCTGGAATGGCCTGCGCGGGTGGTGGTTCCGCTGTTGGCGGCGGCGGTGGGTTTCGGCGTGTTCACGAAGTTGACCGGCGGGCTGCCGACCCCGTCGGACCACGTGGGCATGCTGCTCGACCAGCTCGGTCTGCACGGTGAGCGCAACGCCGTGCGGCGGCTGGCCGCGCACCGCTTCGCCCGCTCCATCGAGGCGGCCGGGCACCCGCAGGTGGCCGAGGACGTCCGTCGGCGTTTCAACACCCCGGGCGAGCCGTGAAGCGGACGGCGGATTGAGCACTTCGGGTGCTTGACATGATCGTGATCTTGAGTCAGGGCCGATTCGTTGACCCCTTCAACGATCGACGTTACAGTTCCGCTGTTCGAAACGATCTGGAATCACATCTTCCCAGGTCAGGCCCGTTTTTTGGCTGCCGGAAAGAGCAGATCCGTCCGGCGGAAGGGGACCGAAGTGACGACCGCAGACCGCTCCTCACCGCCCGACTCGCGGCCTTCCGAATCCCACGCCGTCGGACGGCGCGGTTTCCTCGGTTACGTCCTGGCCGCACCGACGTTGGTCGCCGCCGCCGACCTGAACCTGCGCGCGCCCGCCGCGGAAGCCCAAGGGCTGCCGCCGGTTCCCTCCCCCGCCATCGCCGAGATCACCGACCTCAGCGACATGCTGGAGCACTCGGCCGCCCCCACCGCGAACCTCATCACCGTCAGGGTCAACACCGACGGCACCGTGTCCTTCGAGCTGCCGCGCGCTGAAGTCGGCCAGGGCATCACCACCTCCACCGCGATGATGATCGCCGAGGAGATGGACGTGCCGGTCGAGAACGTCCACGTCACGCTCGCCGACGCGCGGCCGGAGCTGGTGTTCAACCAGATCACCGGCGGTTCCGGCACCACGCTGTCGACCTACACGCCGATCCGCGTCGCCGCCGCCGTGGCCGCGGGCGCCTGCTGCAGGCCGCCGCCGTCGAGCTGGAGCAGGCGGTGGCGACGCTGCGCCTCAAGCAGGGCATCATCACCGACCTGCTGGGAAGCAGCATCGGCATCGGCGAACTCGCCACGAAGGCCGCGAGCGTGCGCACCGAGGAAGTTCCGGTGCAGCTCAAGGCGAACGAGAACTTCTCGATCATCGGGACCCCGCACAACCGCGTGGACGCGCTCGCGGCGGTGACCGGCCGGAAGAAGTTCGCGATGGACCTCAAGATCCCGGGCGCCCTGCCGACCATGGTGTGCAGGCCGCCGACGCTCAACGGGAAGGTCGGTTCGGTGCGCAACACCGACGCCGTGGCCACCATGCCGGGCGTCACCGACGTGGTCGCGATCTCGACCGGTGTCGCGGTGCGGGCGGAGACCTTCGGGCAGTGCATCGACGCGGTGCGCGCGCTGGACGTCGAATGGAAACCCGGTACGGCCGAGGGCAAATCGGACGCTTCGGTGCTCGACGAGCTGCGGGCGGCCGAGGTGCCGCTGGTGGCGCCGAAGGGCGAATCGAGCGTCGAGGGCGACTTCACCTTCTTCTTCCGCAGCAACAGCGCGCTGGAGACCAACTGCGCGATCGCCGACGTGCGGCGGGACCGGGCCGAGATCTGGTCGGCCCAGAAGAACCCGATCCTCACCAAGGAGACCATCGCCGCGGAGTACGGAATTCCGCTCAACGCGGTGACGGTCCACGTCACCGAAGGCGGCGGATCGTTCGGGCGCAAGCTGTTCAACGACGGCGCCATGGAGGCCGCCGAGATCTCCCGCAAGATCGGCAAGCCGGTCAAGCTGATGTGGCACCGCGCCGACGACTCCCGCCAGGGCCGCACCCACCCGATGGCGACCTCGCGGGTGCGTGTCGGCGTCGCCGGGGACGGCGTGCTGAGCTACGAGCAGCGGCACACCAGCGTGTTCACCGACTTCAGCCACGGCTTCGGCGAGATCATCACCGCCAGCGCGGCGAAGCTGCCGGTCGCCGACGCGTCGTTCTCGCAGACGATCTTCACCTTCACCCAGACCATGCCCTACGGCTTCGGGGCCACCACGCAGCTGCTCAACGAGACCGATCGCGGTTTCAACACCGGCAGCATGCGCAACATCTACTCCCCCGACGTCACCACCGCGCGGGAGCTGATCGTCGACCAGCTGGCCGCGACGATGGGCGAGGACCCCTACCGGTTCCGGCAGCGGTTCCTGCAGGAGGAACGCCTCAAGGCCGTCCTCGACGAGGTCGCCGAGGCCGGGCGGTGGGGCCGGACGATGCCGGAGAACACGGCGCAGGGCATCGCGGTGCACACCGAGTACCGGGCGACGATCGCGACTCTCGTGGAGATCGACTGCACGCCTGAGACGGTGAACCGGCCGATCCGCGACGCCGTCGCCGGCCCGCGCGTCACCAAGGTGGTCTGCGCGGTGGACGTCGGGCTCGCGGTCAACCCGCGCGGCCTGGAGGCCCAGATGATGGGCGGCATCAACGACGGCATCGCCAACGCGCTGACCTCCAGCCTGCACCTGACCGACGGGTACTTCCTGGAAGCCAGCTGGGACAACTACTTCTACACCCGGCAGTGGAACTCGCCGCCGGAGCTGGAGATCATCATCATGCCGCCGACGACCGGCAAGCCCGGTGGCGCCGGCGAGCTCGGCGTCGCCTCGGCACAGGCCGCGGTGGCCTGCGCCTACGCCCGCGCGACCGGTTCGGTCCCGACGAGCTTCCCGATCAACCACGGCACGTTGTCGTTCGAGCCGAAGCCCAACGTGCCGCCGATCCCGGAGTCGCCCACCGACGGCCTGCGCCACGCGCAGTGAGGACCTGGAGGAATTCTCGTGCCTGAGCACACCTTTCGACTCAACGGTGAACAGGTCACCGTCGACGTCGCCGACGACGTGCGGGTGCTGTGGGTGCTGCGCGACCTGCTCGGCGTGACCGGCCCGAAGTACGGCTGCGGCATCAACGTCTGCAAGGCGTGCACCAGCCACATCAACGGCAAGGCCTTCAACCCGTGCTCGGTCTCGGTCGGCGACATCTCCGCCGAGGACGAGATCACCACGATCGAGGGCCTGCCCGACACCGTCGACGCCGAATTGCACCCGATGCAGCAGGCGTGGCTGGACCAGGACGTCGCGCAGTGCGGCTACTGCCAGCCGGGCCAGATCATGGCGGCGGTGGCCCTGGTGCGCCGCGCTGCGGCCGGCGGACGCCAGATCACCGAGGCGGACCTCGACACGATCCGCAACATCTGCCGCTGCGGCACGTACTTCCGGATCCGCGAGGCCATCAAGGCGGGCGCGGAGAAGATGTGACGCGTGGGGCGGCCGGGGCCCCAGTTGCGAAGTCCCGACCGCCCCGCACCGCGGATCTGGCCATCACCGCAGGTGAGAGCGTTATCCTGGGGGTGCTGGCGGGCGCTCCGCGCTGGCACGTGGAGCATTCGAAACCCCGCGCGGCGGAGCCTCCGGTCCCAGCGGCCGGAGGCTTCCGCCGCTCGCGGTCAGCCTCCGAGCAGCTTGTCGACCTGCTGGTGGACGGTCAGGAACGCCATCACGCCGAACAGGACGATCGACCAGATCAGCGCGGCGAGGCGGACGCCCGAGACGCGGATCTGGGCGGGCAGCATCTTGCGGTTGATGGCGATCAGCAGCCCGGAGTAGATGAACATCATGACGCCACCGGTGCAGGCCGAGATCGTGGCCAGCAGCAGCGGTTGCCCCATCCCGGCGACGATCACGATCGTGCCGATGACCACCAGCCCCCACACCAGGATCGCGTAGATCTTGCTCTCCGAGGCGTTCGGGAAGTAGCTGGTCTTGAGCACGTCGGCGGCCAGCCTGCTGGTGTAGTCGACGATGCCCAGCGCCGCCGCGAACAGCGAGAACGCGCCCACGATCCAGAAGAAGTAGCCGAACCAGCCGCCGGCCACGGCCGACATCTTCTCGCCCTCGACACGCAGGAACGACACGTCGTTCTCCAGCCCGGGGTGCCCGAAGACGGTTCCGTAGGCCAGCAGCGACATGAACATGATGGACAGGAACGTGATGGCCACGAAGGTCATCAGCTGCTCCTTGTTGGCGAAGCGCCACCACGCCTTCCAGCGGTCCAGGTTCTCGTCGGTCGCGGGGAAGATGAACCCCGCCTGACCGCGCGCCTCGGCCTGACCGGTCAGCGGCGACACGATCTTGGGGACGTAGTGCCCCATTCCGAAGCCCTTGTCGCGGATCCAGTTGCTCTGCACCAGGTTCTGACCACCGCCGGCACCGGCGAAGGCCAGCGCGCCCATCAGCACCGCGAAACCGAGCTCGGCGGCAGGGAACCCGGCCTCGGTGACCACGGTCGGCAGCGCCTGCCAGGTCTCGGCTCCGATGACGAACAGCGCGCCGATCGCGATGAGCAGCACGATCGCGGCGACCTTGAGCATCTCGGCGCGTTCCAGCGCCGTGTAGACCGCCGGGGCCAGCGTGAGGATCAGCGCCACCAGCAGCAGGATCCCCACCGCCACCAGGGATTTGTCACCGCCGATCGCGTAGGTGATCAGCGTCGCCGAACTCGTCGCCCACGCGGGCCAGAGGTTGGCGAAGTAAGCCATGATCGCGAACACCAGGCCCCAGTGCTTCCACAGGCGGCTGAAGCCGGTCACCGCGGTCTCACCGGTGGCCAGGGTGTACCGCTCGATCTCCATGTTCAGGAAGTACTGCGTGACCAGGCCCAGCAGCGCTGCCCACACGAAGGTCAGCCCGACCTGGGAGGTGATGTAGGGGAAGAGGATGAACTCACCGCTGGCCAGGCCGACGCCCGCCGCGACGATGCCCGGGCCGATCAACCGCCACTGGTTCCGCGGTGGCGCCGGCAGGTCGCGCACCTGCGGCTTCGGGATGTGCTTGTCGGGGAACGCCCTCTCCGGGCTCAGCGGGCTCGCCTCTTTGCGATCTGCCATCGTCGGCACCCTTGCTCGTGGTTGTGCGTGTCCTGAGGAAGAGCCAAAGTAAGCGCCCGAACAACAACCAACACCGAAAAGTAATACTTCTGTCGCCTACACCCGTCGCGAGCCCGTTGTGAGCGAGCAAGGAACATGCCGCTTTTCAGCCGGCGGCCCGGGTTTTCCCGTGGCGATCGGACAAAGGGGACTCGAATTCGGCGGTTTCGGTCCGGTCACCGATCGCCCAGGTCCTTCGAGGCGGAGTCCTTGGCCTTCACCGCTCGCTCGTGCTCCTGGCGCGCGGCTTTGAGGTCGCGGCGCCGGTCGCGCAGCTCCGCGTCGGCCTCGGCCAGCTCCTCGCGGAGGCGTTCGCAGCGCTCCTGCGCCTCCTCGCACGCGGCTTCGGCGCGCTGGAGGTTCTCGTTCGCGGCGTCGAGGTGTTCTTCGGTGTCCCGCAGCCGGTGCCGCAGCTCCAGCAGCTTCGCCTCGCCGGAGTCCTCGCTGCTCTTCGCGGGACGCTTCGCTCGGGGTTTCTGGTCGGAGGACTGCCTGCGGATGGCTGCTGCGGCGAGGTCGTCGAGGCCGAAGCCGCTGTACTCCAGGGGCTTGGTCAGCGTCGCCTCCTCGACCTCGGCCGCGGCCTCGGGGTCGGAGAGCGCCGCCGTGAGGGTTTGCGAGATCTGCTCGCGTCCGGCTTGGGCCAGCTCGTGCCCGCGTTCGGCGGCCAGCTCGACCGCTCGGCCGGTGAGGCGGTCGAGCAGGCGGGTGCGTTCGGCGGCCAGGTCGCGGAGCTCGTCCCCGCGCAGTTCGCGCTGGGCGTTGCGCAGCCGCTCCCCGAGGTCGTGCAGCGCGCGCAGCTCGCCCGGTTCGCGGTCGGCCAGCAGGTTCACCGCCCACGCCGCCGTGGTGGGCTTGCGCAGCTTCTTGATGCGGTCCGCCAGCCGGGTGTCACCGGACTCGCGGGCGCGCGCGGCCGCGGCGTCCCGGGCGGTGACGAATTCCACCGGGTCGCCGGTGCGCAGTTCGCGAGCCACTTGTCGCAGGTCCACAACCTCAACGTGCCACCAGTGGAGTCCGCGCGCGACATTCGCGTTGGCGAGATCGTCCGCGCGCGGGCAGGCTGGAGCCATGACGGCATTGGAGCGTCCTCGCAACGGAAAGATGATCGCCGGCGTGTGCGCGGGCCTCGCCCACCGGTTCGGCCTGCCCGTGTTCCTGGTGCGGCTGGCCTTCGTGATCTCCTGCGTTCTGCCAGGCCCGCAGTTCATCCTCTACATCCTGCTGTGGATCCTGCTGCCGAAGGCCCGCTGAGGGTCACACGCGCCTTCCGGAATCTCTGCGCCCGGAAGGCGTTGTACCCGGGGTGAGTCCTCGTCTGTCAGTGCTGGACCGCTCGCACATCCCGGTCGGCGGTAGCGCCCAGGAGGCGTTGCTGGAGACCGTGCGCTTCGCGCAGGAGGTCGAGCGGCTCGGCTACCACCGGATCTGGGTCGCCGAGCACCACGGCGTGCCCGGCGTCGCCGGAGCCGCCCCGACCGTGCTGGCCGCGGCGGTCGCCGCCGCCACCAGCCGGATCAGGGTGGGAACCGGCGGCGTCATGCTGCCCAACCACCAGCCGCTCGTGGTCGCCGAGCAGTTCGGCGTGCTGGCGTCGCTGTTCGGCGACCGCATCGACGTCGGGCTGGGGCGGTCGCTGGGGTTCACCGGCGCCATCCGCAAGGCGCTCGGCGCCGAGGACGCGAGCCGCTTCACCGAGCAGATCACCGAGCTGCTGGCCTACCTCGACGGCGGCGTCACCGGCGTGCGCGCGGTGCCCGCCGAAGGACTCGACCTGCCGGTGTTCGTGCTGGCCACCCGCAACGCCACCAGTGCCGCCGAGCTCGGCCTGCCGCTGGTCATCGCCTCCCCGCTCGGCGAGCAGAAGATGCTGCGCACGATCGACGAGTACCGGCAGAGCTTCCGCCCCTCCCGCCGCACGGCTGATCCCTACGTGGTCGTCGCGCGCTCCATCGCGGTCGCCGAGACGACCGAAGCCGCCCGCCGCCTGCTCGTCCCCGAAGCCTGGGCCAACGCCTGGTCGCGCACCAGGGGCGAGTTCCCACCCCTGGACGACCCGGACCGCGTCCTCGCCCGCGACATGACCGACCGGGAACGCACCCACTTCACCCGCGCCATGCAGGGCCACACCTGCGGCACGCCGGACGAGGTCGCGGTCGCCGTGAAGGACCTCGTCGCCAAGACGGACGCCGACGAACTCCTGGTCACCACCACGGCCCACGACCCCGACGACCGCCTCGACTCCTACCGCCTCCTCGCGTCCCTCATCGGGTGAGGCCGCGTCGGACGTGGCCGGGGGGATGGTGTTCTCGGTCGACGTCGCGGCGGTGGCTGGAGTCGAGCTGCCACGGGACGCTGACGACGGCCACGCCGGGTTCGAAGCGCAGCCGCCAGGTCAGCCGCAGGGCGCTCTGGTTGTGCAGCAGCCCCTCCCACCAGTGGCCGACGACGTAGTCCGAAATGTAGACGCAGACCAGGTCGCGGGGTCCGGAGCGGCGGAGCTCCTTGATGCGGCGCACGAGCGGTCGGGTGATCTCCCGGTACGGCGACTCCACGACCTCCAGCGGGAAGTCGATGCCGAGGCGTTCCCACTCGCTGCGCAGCAGGTGCGTGTCGGCGTCGTCGACCTCGACCGTCAGCGCGGTGAGCGTGTCCGGCCGGGTGGCGCGGGCGAAGGCCAGGGCCCGCAGCGTCGGTTTGTGAACCGCCGACACCAGGACGACGGCGTGCACCCGGCTCGGTGAGGGCAGCTCACCGGAATCCGGTTCCAGCTCGCGGCGGACCTGCCGGTAGTGCCGGTGGATTCCGCGCATCAGCAGGAACAGCAGCGGGATCGCCAGCACCACGAGGTAGGCGCCGTGGGTGAACTTGGTGGCCAGCACGACGCACAGCACCGTGGCCGTGAGCAGCGCGCCGACCGCGTTGATCAGCCGCGCCCGGTGAATCCGCCCCCGGTTGCCCTCCCCTCTGCGCAGCTCGTGGTTCCAGTGCCGCACCATGCCCAGCTGGCACAGCGTGAACGACGCGAAGACGCCGACGATGTAGAGCTGGATCAGCGCCGTCACCGACCCGCCGAAGGACGCGATCAACATCGCCGAGACGACGCCCAGCACGATGACGCCGTTGGAGTGCGCCAGCCGGTCGCCGCGGGTGTGCAGCTGCCGCGGCAGGTAGCGGCGCTGCGCGAGCAGCGAGCCGAGCATCGGGAAACCGTTGAACGCGGTGTTGGCCGCCAGCACCAGGATCAGCGCGGCCGCGGCCTGCACCACGTAGAACATCACGCTGCCGTCGCCGAACACCGCTGCGGCCAGCTGCGCGATCACGGTGCGCTGACCGCTGCTGCGGCAGTCCCCGGGGAACCCGATCAGGTCGCACGGGTTCTCCGCCACCCGCACCCCGGCGACCGCGGCGAGCGCGGTGACACCGCTGAACAACCCGATCGCCAGCCCGCCCATGATCAGCATGGTGCGCCCGGCGTTGCGCTCCTTGGGGCGGCGGAAGGCGGGCACCCCGTTGGAGATCGCCTCGACGCCGGCCAGCGCCGTGCACCCGGAGGCGAACGCGCGCAGCAGCAGGAACACCAGGGCGATCCCGGTCAGGTCGGTCTGCTCGGGCCGGATGCCCCAACCGGCGCTCTCGGCCACCGGCGGTTGACCGACCGCCGCCTGCACGAGCCCGACCACCACGGTCAGCCCCATCGACGCCACGAACAGGTAGGTGGGGACGGAGAACGCGCGCCCCGACTCGCGGGCGCCGCGCAGGTTCACCGCGACCAGCAGCACGACACCGCCCACCGCAACCCACACCCGCGACGGGTAGAGCGCGGGGACCGCCGAGACCAGGTTGTCCACGCCCGCGGCGACCGAGACGGCCACCGTCATCACGTAGTCCACCATGAGCGCCGCGGCCACCACGAGGCTCGAGTTCCGGCTGAGGTTGCGCGCCGCGACCTCGTAGGACCCGCCGCCGCTGGGGTAGGCGTGCACCACCTGCCGGTAGGAGGCGACCACGACCACCAGCAGCAGCACGACGCCCAGCCCCACCCACGGCGCCAGGTGCAGCACCGCCAACCCGCCCAGCGACAGGATCAGCAGGATCTCCTGGGTCGCGTAGGTGACCGAGGACAGCGGGTCGCTGGCGAAGACCGGCAGGGCGAGCCGCTTGGGCAACAGGGTCTCGCCCATCCGGTCGCTGCGCACCGGAGGCCCGAGCACGAAGCGCTTCGCCACCTGCCGAAACGAGGCCATCGCCCCAGGCTAGGTTCGCCTCCGCAACCCCACCGACGAACTACTGCGTACGAGTGATCTTCCGGGTTTCAGTGAAGTCAGGCCCCCGAACTCCACTGAAGTCCGAGACCCGATTTCCACTGAGATCGGGGTCCCGAGTTCCGCTGAAGTCCGGTTGTCCTGGAGCGGGGCGGGTGTGGAGGGCTATTTGCGTTCGAGGACGGCTTTGAGGAAGCGCTGTGTTCGTTCGTGCTGGGGGTTCTGGAGGATCTGGGACGGTGGCCCGGACTCGACCACCGCGCCGGAGTCGAACATCAGGACGCGGTCGGAGATCTCCTCCGCGAAGCGCATCTCGTGGGTGACCAGCAGCATCGTCATGGCCGTGGTGTGCGCGAGGTCGCGGATGACGGCCAGCACCTCGCCGATGAGCTCCGGGTCCAGCGCCGAGGTGACCTCGTCGAACAGCATCACCTTCGGCCGCATGGCCAGCGCTCGGGCGATGGCGACGCGCTGCTGCTGACCGCCGGAGAGCTGCCCCGGCTTGTGCGACATGTGCTTCTCCAGCCCCACCAGCTGCAGCAGTTCGACCGCTCGCTGCCCGGCCTCGTCGCGGCTCATGCCCAGCACCTGAACCGGCGAGAGCGTCACGTTGGCCAGCACGGTCATGTGCGGGAAGAGGTTGAAGTGCTGGAACACCATTCCGATGGTGCGCCGCACCTCGGCCTGCTTCTTCGCGTCGAGCCGGGCGCCTTCGCGGCAGTCCCACAGCGGCTGCCCGTCGACCTCGATCAACCCGGTGTCGGGGTTCTCCAGGGTCATCAGCAGCCGCAGGATGGTGGTCTTGCCGGAGCCGCTCGGTCCGATGATGGACACCTTCTCCCCCGGCGCCACCGTCAGGTCGAGTTCGCGCAGCACGTGGTTGTCCCCGAAGGACTTCCCCACGCCCGAGAAGGAGATCATCGCGTCATCTGGGGTGGGCAAGACGCAGCTCCAATCGTTTGATCAGCCTCGCGGCGGGCAGGCTGACCGCCAGGAACAGCAGGGCGGCGATGGTCATCGGTTCCAGGTAGCGGTAGCTGCTGGAGCCGATGGCCGTCGCGTGGCCGAGCAGTTCGAACACCGTGATGGCGTGCAGGATCGCGGAATCCTTGAACATCTGCACCAGGTAGTTGCCCAGCGCCGGGATGACGTCGCGGATCGCCTGCGGCAGCACCACGAACCGCCAGCGCTGCCAGTTCGACAGGCTCAGCGCGGTGCACGCCTCCCACTGCCCGACGGCGACGCTCTGGATTCCCGCGCGGTACACCTCCGCGGTGTAGGCGCTGTAGTTGAGGCCGATGACGACGATGCCGGTGATCATCGGCGAGAACTGCACCCCGACGCCGGGCAGCACGAAGAACGCGAAGTACGCCTGCACCAGCAGCGGCGTGCCCCGGACGAACAGCACGTAGAAGGTGAACAGCTTGCTGATCACCGGTACCGCGGAGTAGCGCACCACGGACACGAACAGCCCGACGACCAGCGCGATCGCCATGCCGACCAGCGTGATCTGCACGGTGACCCACAGCCCTTGCAGCAGGAAGGGCACGATCTGCGCGGCGAACGACCAGTCCCAGATCACGACGTCACCCGCCGATCCGGCAGGACGCGCTGCCAGAAGCTCTGCGCCCGCGCCGGCCGCGTCGGGTCGACGCGCCGCTCCAGCCACGAGGAGCCGAGCGAGAGGACGTAGGCGACGACGAAGTAGAGCACCAGGATCGTCCCGAAGACCGCCGCCGTGGCGCCGGTGGTGTTGCGGACCATCTGGGCGGTGAAGGTCAGGTCGGCCACGGTCACCAGCGACACCAGGGAGGTGTTCTTGAGCAGATCGACCATCACGTTGCCGAAGGGCGGGATCATCGCCGGAACCGCCTGCGGCAGGATGACGAACCGCATCCGCTGGTAGGGGCTCAGGCTCAGCGCGACGGCACCTTCCCGCTGACCGCGCGGCAGGGCGGTGATCGCACCGCGCACGATCTCCGCGCCGTAGGCGCCTTCGTTGAGGCCGAGCGCGAGGATCGCCGCGGCGAACGGCAGCAGCTGGATCCCGAAGAACGGCAGCGCGAAGAACAGCCAGAACAGCTGCACCAGCATCGACGTCCCGCGGAAGACCTCGATGAACACCGACGCCGGCCAGCTCAGCCAGCGGCGGTGCGACATCCGCGCGATACCTGCCGCGAAGGCGACCACCACCGCGAGCACCATCCCGGCGATGGTGAGCGCGATGGTGATCAGCAGACCTTCGCCGAGCAGCGGCAAGTAGGGCAGGATCTGCGACATTCGCGGCTCAGCCCGGTACGGCGCAGAGCTGTTCGCGGGTCACGGATCTCGCGGCGTCCCCGGAGAATCCCCACCTGCCGAGGATCTGGTCGAACTCGGGCGTGGCCTTGAGCGCCTTGAGCTGCTCGTCGTAGGCGGCGACCAGGTCGGCGTCGGCCTGGCGGAAACCGGCACCCGAGCCGGTCTGCTGCACGTCGGTGATGGCGCCGGTGATCTCGATGCCCTCGGTCTTGAGCGCGTTGAGCGACAGGGTCGGCAGGAAGAACGCGTCGGCTCGGCCGGCCTGCACGGCTTCGATTCCGCTGCGGCCGTCGGGGATGTTGACGACCTGGGAGGCCGGGACTCCGGCGGTCTTGAGCGCGCCGTCTTCGAATCCGCCCGGAAGGACCGCGATCTTCAGCGCGGGATCGGCTTTCACGGCCGCGATTCCGGTGAGCTTCTTCGGATTTCCCGCGGGCACCGCGAACGATTCGGTCGACACGATTTCCGGTTCGGAGTAGCGGATCTGACTGCACCGCGATTGCTTCATGAACAATCCTGCGGCGATGATGTCCCACCGGCTCGCGTTGAGCCCCGGAATCATCGATTCGTAGGGGGTGACGATGCCTTCGATGCGGGGTACGCCCATTCGCTTGAGCACCGCGGCGACCACGTCGGGTTCGGCTCCGGTGACGCTGCCGTCGGGGTTGATCTGGGTGTAGGGCGGCTCGTTGGCGATCGCGATTCGCGCGTATCCCTGCTGCTTGAGCCGGTCCAAGGTGGATCCGGTCGGCTGCCCGGAGCCGGGCTGGGTGAAGGTGCACCCGCCGAGGAAACCGGTGACGGGCACCGCGAGTGCCGCCGCTCCACCGGCGCGGAGCATGTCCCGTCGAGAAATTTCGGTCCTGCGCATCGGCCCAGACCTCCCTGATACATCGCCCATTCGAGTGATGCGGTTGGGCAGACCGTAAGTCGCCCCTTTGACCCTGTCAACGCGAAAACAGAACGTGACGCGTCACCGTTGTGTTTCCACCAATCACGCGAGATCGCCGAATCGAGACGCATTTCCAGCGCAAACACCGGCGCCCCGCACAGCCGCTCGAGATCCGGAGGAGATTCGTTCGGATGAATTTAGACACGGACGGGTGAAGATCGAAGTTCAGCCGTGCACCGCCACCGCGACGCGCGATTGCCTCGCGATCTCCAGGTCTTCCCGCGCCCGCACAACGACGCTGCGGGCCGGGGCACCGGGCGCGCTGATCTCGCCCTCGGTCGCGTGGATGTTGTGCGCCGGATCGATGGTCGCCCCCGCGAAGACCAGCGCCGAGCCCACCGCCGCGCGCACCGGCGGCTGGTGCTCGCCGATCCCGCCGGTGAACACCAGCAGGTCCAGCCCGCCGAGCACGGCCAGCATCGCTCCGGCGTGCCGCACCAGGCTGTGCCGGTAGACGTCGAAAGCCGTTGCGGCGTCGTGATCTCCGTTCTCCCGGGCGTCCAGCACGTCGCGGAGGTCGCCGTTCCCGCCCGCCAGGCCCGCGATTCCGGACCTCCGCGCCAGCGTCTCGAAGACCTCCTTCGGCGCGAGACCTCGGGAATCGATGAGCCAGCCGATGAGCCCTGGATCGACGCTGCCGCTCCGGGTGTTCATCACCAGCCCCTCCTCCGGGGTGAAGCCCATCGTGGTGTCCACGCAACGGCCGTTGAGCACCGCCGCCATCGACGCCCCCGCCCCGAGGTGGCAGCTCAGCACCTTCCCGCGCCCGGGGTCCAGGCCGGTCAGCTCCGCCCCGCGCCGCACCGCGTAGGAGTGCGACAGGCCGTGAAAACCGTAGCGGCGCAGGGAATACCGCTCGTTCCACTCGCGCGGCAGCGCGTAGGTGGCGGCTGCGGTGGGGAGTCGTGCGTGGAAGGCGGTGTCCACGCACACCACCGACGGCACGCGGGGCGCGCTCCGCCGCGCCACCCGGATCCCGTCGAGCGCGCGCGGTTGGTGCAGCGGTGCGAGATCGGTGAGCGATTCCAGGTAGGCCTGCACCTCGTCGTCGACGATCGCGGCCTCGGTGATGCGATCGCCGCCGTGCACCACCCGGTGCCCGATGACCTCGGCTCCGTGCTCGTCGAGGAACTCCTCGATCGGCTCCGCCTCGCCGCCCCAGTGCTCCACGTGCCGGTCGTCGACCAGCTCGTCACCGTCGAGCAGGGCGAGCTTGAGGCTGCTGGAGCCGGCGTTGACCGTCAGCACCCTCACCGGCCCGGCCAAGACCACTCCCGGATCTCAGGCATGTCCTCCCCGTGCGTGGACACGTAGTGCCGGTGCTCGATCAGCTTGGTCTTCAACGCCTCCCGCGCGTAGGCAGCGCGCGGCCCGAGCCGGGGAACCCGGTCGATGACGTCGATGGCCAGGTTGAACCTGTCGATCTGGTTGAGCACGCACATGTCGAACGGAGTGGTCGTGGTGCCCTCCTCCTTGTAGCCGCGCACGTGGAGGTTCTCGTGGTTGCTCCGGCGGTAGGTCAGCCGGTGGATCAGCCACGGGTAGCCGTGGAAGTTGAAGATCACCGGGCGATCGCGGGTGAACAGGCTGTCGAACTCGGCGTCGGACAGCCCGTGCGGGTGCTCCCGCTCGCCCTGCAGCCGCATCAGGTCCACCACGTTGACCACCCGGATCCGCAGGTCCGGGAACTCGCGCAGCAGCAGGTCCACCGCGGCCAGCGTCTCCATCGTGGGCACGTCGCCCGCGCAGCCCATCACCACGTCGGGATCGCCGTCGTCGTCGCTGGAGGCCCAGTCCCAGATGCCGATGCCCTTGGTGCAGTGCACCACCGCCGACTCCATGTCCAGGTACTGCGGCGCGGGCTGCTTCCCGGCCACCACGACGTTGATGTAGTCGCGGCTGCGCAGGCAGTGATCCACCACCGACAGCAGGGTGTTGGCGTCCGGCGGCAGGTAGACCCGCACCACCTCGGCCTTCTTGTTCACCACGTGGTCGATGAAACCCGGGTCCTGGTGGGAGAAGCCGTTGTGGTCCTGCCGCCACACGTGGGAGGTCAGCAGGTAGTTCAGCGAGGCGATCGGCTGCCGCCAGGCCAGCCGTCCGGTGACCTTCAGCCACTTGGCGTGCTGGTTGACCATCGAGTCCACGATGTGCGCGAACGCCTCGTAGCAGGAGAAGAACCCGTGCCTGCCGGTGAGCAGGTAGCCCTCCAGCCAGCCCTGGCAGGTGTGCTCGGAGAGCACCTCCATCAACCTTCCGTCGCGCGCCAGCGAGTCGTCGCCGGGCAACGTCTCCGCGCTCCACGTGCGCGCGGTGGCCGCCAGGATCGCGGCCAGCCGGTTGGAGTTGTTCTCGTCCGGCGAGAAGACCCGGAAGTTGCGCTCGTTCTCGTTCAGCCGCATCACGTCCCGCAGGAACCGGCCCAGGACGCGGGTCGCCTCACCGGAGCTCGCTCCCGGCTGCTCCACCTCGACCCCGTAGTCGCGGAACTCCGGCAGTCGCAGGGCGCGCAGCAGGTGTCCGCCGTTGGCGTGCGGGCTGGCGCTCATCCGGCGATCGCCGGTCGGGTTGTGCTCGCGGATCTTGCGCACCGGAGCACCCGAGGACTCGAACAGCTCCCCCGGCTCGTAGCTGCGCAACCACGACTCCAGCTGCCACAGGTGCTCGGGATTGCCGCGCGGATCGGAGATCGGCACCTGGTGCGCGCGCCAGGTGCCGGCCACGTACTTGCCGTCGACGGTGTCGGGCCCGGTCCAGCCCTTCGGCGTGCGCAGCACGATCATCGGCCACCGGGGGCGCTGCCGGACGCCCTCCCGCCGCGACCGGCGCTGGATCGCGGCGATCTCGTCGAGGCAGCGGTCCAGCGTCGCGGCGAACAGGTGGTGCATCGGTGCCGGCTCGTCGCCGGCGACGAGGTAGGGCTCGTAACCGAAACCGCGCAGCATGCCGAGCAGTTCGTCGTCGGGGATGCGCGCCAGGACCGCCGGGCTGGCGATCTTGTAGCCGTTGAGGTGCAGGATCGGCAGCACCGCGCCGTCGGTGGCGGGGTTGAGGAACTTGTTGGAGTGCCAGCTGGTCGCCAGCGGTCCCGTCTCGGCCTCGCCGTCGCCGATGACGCAGGGAACGATCAGGTCGGGGTTGTCGAACACCGCCCCGAACGCGTGCGAGAGCGCGTAGCCGAGCTCGCCGCCCTCGTGGATCGACCCGGGCGTCTCGGGCGCCACGTGGCTGGGGATCCCGCCGGGGAACGAGAACTGGGTGACCAGCCGCTGCAGTCCGTCGTTGTCCTGGGCGACGTCGGGGTAGATCTCGCTGTAGGTTCCTTCCAGCCAGGCCGCCGACACCAGGCCCGGACCGCCGTGACCTGGCCCGATGACGTACATCATGGCGAGATCGCGCATCCGGATGACCCGGTTGAGGTGCGCGTAGATGAAGTTCAGGCCGGGCGTGGTCCCCCAGTGCCCGAGCAGCCGCGGCTTGATGTGCTCGGGGCGCAGCGGTTCGCGCAGCAGCGGGTTGTCCATCAGGTAGATCTGGCCCGCCGACAGGAAGTTGGCCGCGCGCCACCACAGCTGCACCCCGTCGAGCTCCTGCGGCTCCAGGTGCTCGCTCACCGCCGGGGTCATCGTCCACCCCGCCTCGGACACCTGCGCATCACTGCTCATCCCCGACCCCCGAACGTCGAACCACCCACACAGCCTGCTGGCCCACAGCGCAGGCGCAACTCGGAGTAATGCCAGACCGCAGGAGCGGACGGTCAGGAGCGGCGGTGGACGTCGGGCAAGCGGGGGACACGGGCGGTTCTGGTCCGAATCGACCGGGCAGAACGGACTTGATCACGGATCGGTGGGACCAAAGCCGCCCGGTGGCACGGCCGTCGGGGTGGGGAGCCTCAGAGGAGGCGTTCGACCGTCTGCTTCTCCGAGGAGCGCTGGGCCGCGGCGATGATGTCCAGAGCCGTGACCGCGTCGGCGGGATCCACCGGCGCAGGCCCGTGGACCGTGAGGGCTTCGACGACCTCGTCGTAGAACGCCTGGTAGGCGCCCGGCTCGCTCGGAACCTTCCGCGTGGTCTCGCCGTCGCCGAGCTCGCCCCAGATGTCCTCGGGTTCGCGGCCCCAGGTGTCGTCCGCGGGCCGCTTGCCGGCGCGGAGGTCGGCTTCCTGCGGGTCGGTGCCGTGCTTGGTGAACGTGCCCTGGTCGCCGAGCAGGCGCAGGCGCGGACCGGACACGGCCGCGAGCTTGCTCATCCACAGGTGCGAGCGGACGCCGTTGGCGTGGGTCAGCGAGACGAACGAGTCGTCGTCGGCGCGCACGCCCGGCCTGCGGCGGTCGATCTCGGCGTAGACCGAGGCGACCGGACCGAACAGCTGCAACGACTGGTCGATGAGATGACTGCCCAGGTCGTAGAGCAGTCCCGCCACGTCCTCGGCGCCACCGGAATCGCGCCAGGTGGGCTTCGGCTGCGGCGCCCAGCGGTCGAAGCGGGACTCGAAGCGGTGCACCCGCCCCAGCTCGCCCCCGGCCAGCACCTTGCGCACGGTGCGGATGTCGCTGTCCCAGCGGCGGTTCTGGAACACCGTCAGCAGCAGCCCTCGATCGCGGGCGTGCTCGATGAGTTCGCGCCCCTCCTGCGCGGTCGGCGTGAAGGGCTTGTCCACCACCACCGGGACACCGGCGTCCAGCGCGGCCTTGGCGAGCTCGACGTGCGTGCGGTTGGGCGTCGTGATGACCACCAGGTCGGGCTCGCGGGCGAACAGCGCCTCCATGCCGGCCACCGGCTCGGTGCCGGGGTGATCGGCGCGCACCTGCGCCTGCCGCTCCGCGTTCGAGGTGACCACCGCGTCGAGCCGCAGCCGCGGGTTGGCGGCGATCAACGGCGCGTGGAAGATCGCTCCACCCGAGCCGTAGCCGACGAGTCCGACCTTGAGTTCGTGCTGTTCCGAGCCGTGCATGGCCCCATTAGACACGTCGCGCCGCACCGGTCCGTCAGGGTGTCAGGCCGAGACCTGGCGCGGCGGGCGGGCGTTGTCCTGCCCCGGGCAGACCAGGCCGGTCTCGTAGGCGAGGATCACCAGCTGCGTCCGCGAGGAGATCTGCAGCTTCTGCATCACGTGGTAGAGGTGCGATTTCACCGTCAGCTCGGCCAGGCCGAGGTTGCGGGCGATCTCGGCGTTGGAGCCGCCGCGCGCGACCTCCAGCAGCACGTCCACCTCGCGCTCGGTGAGCACGGACAGCTCGCTGCGGGCGTCGCGCACTCCCAGCGCGGCGAAGCGCTGGAGCAGCCGCTTGGTCACCCGGGGCGCCAGCAGCGCCTCGCCCGCCGCGACCGTGTGCACCGCCTTGACCAGCTCCTCCGGACTGGCGTCCTTGAGGAGGAATCCGCTGGCCCCGGCGCGCAGCGCGCCGTAGACGTACTCGTCGAGGTCGTGCACGGTCAGCATGATCACCGATGTGGTGCCATCGGTCTCCGCGAGGATCTCCTGCGCTGCCGCGATGCCGTCCTTGCCCGGCATCCGCACGTCCAGCAGCACCACGTCCGGACGTCTCCGCCGCACCGCGGCCACCGCCGAGTCACCGTCGGAAGCCTCGGCCAGGACGCGCAGTCCCGGCTCGTTGGACAGCAGCGCGACCAGTCCCGCGCGGATCATCGCTTGGTCATCGGCAACCAGGACGGTCGTCTCCGCAGTTCCCACCGAGCCTCCTAGGTCCTGGCGGCCTGACATTTCGGCTCAGGCCAGGTCCGAATTTTCCGGGCACGGTAACACGGCCTCAAGGCGAAAACCGTTCATGACTGGATGTGCTGTCAAAGTTCCACCCAGCAGCGCAACGCGTTCCCGCAGGCCGATCAATCCATGACCCGACTGTTGGTGCGCAGGCCGCTGCTTCTGGTCGTCCAGCGCGCTGAGCTCGTTGGTGACCTCGATGCGCACCGTGGTCGGCGCGTACTCCACGAGCACCCGCGCGCGGCCGGCTCCGGCGTGCTTGAGCACGTTGGTCATCGCCTCCTGGGCGATGCGGTACGCGGTCATCTCCACGGCCTGCCCGAGCTCGCGGACGGGGCCGCGCCGGTCCAGCTTCCAGGTCACCTGGCCGCCCCGGACCGAGTCGACCAGGGCGTCCAGGCCGTCCAAGGTGGGCGTGGGTTGCCAGTCGACGGTTTCCTTGCCGGTCACGTCGCGCTCGCGCAGCGCCGTGAGCATGTCCCGCATCTCCCCCAGCGCTCCCCGCGAGCTGCTCTCCAGCTCCTGGAGCGTCTGCCGGGCGTGGTCGGGATCGCGGTCGATCACCGCCCGCGCCACGCCCGCGCGCAGAGCCACCACCGACAGGTTGTGCGAGACGATGTCGTGGAACTCCCGCGCGATCCGGGCGCGTTCGATCGAGGCCGCGTCGGCGGCCAGCTGATCACGCGCTTCGTCCAGCAGCGCCAGCGTGCGTTCGAGCTGATCAGCACGTCTGCGGCCGATCTGCACGGCGTAGGCCAGGCCGACGACGATCACCAGGTTCACCACGGCCCCGATGACCCGCAGCGCGCCCATCAGCGGGCCCATCTCGTAGGCGATCGCATCGGCGACCGGGTAGAACATCGCCAGCCCTGCGGCGGCCACCATCATCGACGGCGTGCTGCGCACGCAGACCGAGTACAGCGCGACCTGGATGACCAGGTTCAGCGCACCGATGCTCAGCTGGAAGGCGCTCAGCCCGGACGCCGTCGCCACCAGCACGAACAGCACGGTCCACGGAGCCCGGCGACGCAGCGGCAGCAGCAGGCCGGCCGGCCCGCCGATGGCCATCGGCACCCACCACGGCATCCACGGCGGGTGGTCGGCCAGCGCGGCGTCGAAGACGTAGAGCACCGACGCGGCGAGCACGAACGCGACGTCGCCGAGCGTCACGCGATGGGTCAGCGCCCACTGCCAGAACCCCGACTTCGAACGGGACAACACCAGCCTGCCGACGACCTGGTCCATCGCACCTGCCTGTCTGCAACGGGGCTCACGGAGCCGAGCGCGGCCCCGTCGGCAACACGTGCCGCGAACACCGGAGTCGGGGGTTCCGGCATCCGCGGCACGCCGTTCCCGTCGCACCGGCACGCCGAACGACGGGCCCAAGATCTTGCCCGCCGTTCGGCCCCACCTCATCCGTCGAAAGTGGGAGTGTAGAACGCTCCGTGTCGGACCGACGACTGATCAGTGGCCGCGAGCCACCCATTCGTCGAATTGCGGACGGACTTCGCCGATCGTTGTCGACTCTCCGTGTCCAGGGTGGACCTTGGTCTCCGGCGGCAGCGGCAGCAACCGATCCCGGATCGAACCGGTGATCACGCCGAAGTCCGAGTAGGAACGCCCGGTCGCACCCGGACCACCGGCGAACAGCGTGTCGCCGGTGAACACCACGCCTTCGCTCGGCGCGTAGAAGCACACCGCGCCCGGCGCGTGACCCGGCGTGTGCAGCACGTGCAGCTCCCCGCCGCCGACTTCGAACACCTCGCCGTCGGCCAGCTGCCGGTCGGGCTCGCGGTCGGGGTGGGTCATGTTCCACAGCACCAGGTCGTCCGGGTGCAGGTGGATGGGAGCGCCGACCGCGTCGGCCAGTTCCGGCGCCCGGCGCACGTGGTCGTCGTGAGCGTGGGTGCACAGCACGGCGCGCACCTTCCGGTCACCGATCAGCTTCTGGATCGCGGGCACGTCGTGCGGCGCGTCCAGCACCACGCACTCGGAGTCATCGCCGATGACCCAGGCGTTGTTGTCCACTTCGAACGTCTGGCCGTCCAGCGAGAAGGTTCCGGACGTGACCGCGTGGTCCATTCGCAAAGTCATCTTCACCACCAGGTTTCGGGGTTCGGGGTTTGAGGAGGTGTTGCTGGACCGTCGCACCGACGCCGTCCGGCGAGCACGCCGCGACGCCGCGCGCAACGAGTCCGGCTCAGGCCCTCAGAAGGTCACCACGGAGCGGAGGACCTCTCCGCGGTGCATCTTGTCGAACGCCTCCTCGACGTCGCCGAGGGCGATCTCCTCGGTCACGAACTTCTCCAGCGGCAACCTGCCCTGCTGGTAGAGCTCGACGAGCATCGGGAAGTCGCGTTCCGGCAGGCAGTCGCCGTACCAGGACGACTTGATCGCACCGCCGCGGCCGAAGACGTCCAGCAGCGGCAGGTCCAGCGTCATCTCAGGCGTGGGAACGCCGACCAGGACCACGGTTCCGGCCAGGTCGCGGGCGTAGAACGCCTGCTTGAAGGTTTCCACCCTCCCGACCGCGTCGATCACCACGTCCGCGCCGAAACCACCGGTGAGCTCCCGGATCGCTTCGACGCTGTCCTGCTCGGCGGCGTTGACCGTGTGCGTGGCGCCGAAGCCCTCGGCCCAGCTCAGCTTCTTGGGGTCGGTGTCCACCGCGATGATGCGCCGGGCACCGGCCATCGCCGCTCCAGCCACGGCGCCGTCGCCGACACCGCCGCAACCGATGACGGCCACGCTGTCGCCCGGCCCGGCCTGACCGGTGTTGACCGCCGCGCCGATGCCCGCCATCACGCCGCATCCCAGCAGTCCGGCCACCGCTGCCCGCGCCGAGGGATCGACCTTCGTGCACTGACCGGCGTGGACCAGCGTTTTCTCCGCGAAGGCGCCGATTCCCAGCGCCGGGGACAGCGGCGTGCCGTCGGTCAGCGTCATCGGCTGGGAGGCGTTGTGGGTGTCGAAGCAGTACTGCGGGCGACCGCGCTTGCATGCCCGGCAGACCCCGCACACCGCGCGCCAGTTGAGCACCACGAAGTCACCGGGCTCGACGTCGGTGACGCCTTCGCCGACCTGCTCCACGACACCGGCGGCTTCGTGGCCGAGCAGGAACGGGTAGTCGTCGCTGATGCCGCCCTCGCGGTAGTGCAGGTCGGTGTGGCAGACCCCGCACGCCTGGACGCGAACGACCGCCTCGCCCGGCCCCGGGTCCGGGACCTTGATCGTCACCACTTCGACCGGCTTGCCCTTGCCGGCCGAAACCACCGCCTGCACGTCGGACACGACTACCTCCTGGGACCGCGTTGTTGGGATTCGCTGCGAATACGCGCAGCCACATCGTCATATGCACGACGGGCCATCACAAGGGCTCGCCCCGCCGCGTCCCCGATCGATGTTGAACACGAAGGGTTACGTGACGACTACTGTACGATTTCGGTGGAGAGGGAGAGGGAGAGCATGGTCGACACGCGCAAGGCGGCTGTCCGGGAAATGGACATCGGACGTCCCGCCGCCGCCAGGATGTACGACGCGTTCCTCGGAGGTTGTCACAACTTCGGGGTCGAACGCGCCATGGTGGAGCGCATCGGCACCGCCCTGCCCGGCATCGCCGGCACCTACCAGGAGAACCGCGCGTTCCTGCGCCGAGCGGTCGAATACCTGCTCGCGCACGGTGTCCGGCAGTTCCTCGACCTGGGCTCGGGCATCCCCACCATCGGCCACGTGCACGAGGTGGCGCGCCGGCGCACCCGTCACTTCCGGGTCGTCTACGTGGACAACGAGCCGCTGACGGTCGCGCACAGCAAGCCGCTGCTCGCCGCCGAGATCAACGCGGCCATCACCCACGCCGACATGCGCGATCCCCAGTCGGTCGTGGAGTCCGCCGAGGTCCGGGCACTGCTGAACCTGGACGAGCCGGTCGGGCTGCTGATGTCGTCGGTGCTGCACTTCCTCCCGGACTCCGACGACCCGGACGACCTGGTGGCCGAGTACCGGTCCCGGCTCGCCCCCGGAAGCCACCTGCTCGCCTCGCACGTCACCGACAGTCACGACCCGGCCTCCGCCCGCACGCTCACCGAGCACTACGCGGAAACCTCGGACCCGCTCTTCTCGCGCGACACCGACCGCATCGAGTCCTACTTCGGCGACTTCACCCGTGTCCCTCCCGGCACCTCGTACCTGAGCGACTGGCGTCCGGACCCGGGCACGCGGACGCCGACCCCGTACCGCCTGATGTTCGGCGGTCTCGCGCGGAAGTGACGCGCCCGTCAGCGCCGGACGAACATGAGCAGGATCGCGGCGGTGATGGCGCAGACCCCCGCGGCGATCCAAGCACCGGTGAGCCCCGCGTGCTCGGCGATGAGCCCGAACAGGAGCGGGCCGAGGCTGCCTCCGAAGTAGATGCCGGTCTGGGTGAAGGAGGTCGCGCTGGCCACCCGGTCCGGGGCGATCTTGGCGACGGCGAAGTTCAGCAGACCCGGCCACGCCCAGCCCGCACCGAAGCCGATGGCGACGCCGATGAGGAACACCGTCGGCGAATCCACCGCCATCAGGCCGAAACCGAGCGAACCGATCAGCAGCATCACCGTGATGACGCGGATCAGGTCGGGGTTCTTCCGGTCGGCGGTCACACCGGCGACCAGCCGGATCGTCAGCCCCACGGCCGAACCCAGCGACAGCACCAGTCCGGCGGCCCACGGGCTGAACCCCACCTCGACGGCGGTGGTGGTGACGAAGGCTCCCAGCGCGTTGGCCGCAGCCGAACCCAAGCCGCCGGCGATCGCGATCAGCAGCAGCGCCGTGAACTTCCCGTCGGCGCCGGCCGAACCCGGGCGGGTGGCCTGCGACCGTTCGGCCTGCGGCAACCTCGGCACCGCCGCGGCCGCGACCAGTCCGATCACGCCGCCGATCAGGAACACCCAGCGCCAGCCGACGGTGAGCGCGATGGCGGGCACCGCCATGCCCGCCAGGAGCGTGGCGGCCGGGATCGACGACTGCTTCACGCCGAAGCCCATGCCCCGGTGGTGCGCCGGAATGCCTTGCGCGATCAGCAGGTTCGAAGCCGGTTGCGCCAGCGAGTTGGGCAGCCCGGCCAGCCACAGCAGTCCCATCAGCCACACCGCGTTCGGCGCGGCCGAAAGCCCGAACAGGCACAGCGAGCTGCCGAGAACGCCGATGCGCATGCCGAGCCGGGCGCCGATGCGCTCGACCACCCAGCCCATGCCGCGCGAGGACACCGACGCCACGCCGAAGAACCCGGCCGCGCCCACGCCCAGCAACGCCGCACCGAAGCGCAGGTCCTGCTGCAACTGCACGCCCAGCCCGCCGACCAGGAACACCGGGAACACCCCGACGGTCACCACCGCGGCCACCGACGAGAGCACTCGCGGTATTCCGACGCTGCGCTGTTCGACCGCCACGGCTGACATCAAGGCCCCTTCGTCCCAGGTCCTGCCAGCCTCCGGCCACGAACGATCCTTAGCAAGGCTAAGGTGACGAACCCGTCATCCCCGGAAGGCCGGGATCCCGGTCAGCGCCTGGCCGATGGTCAGCGCGTGCATCTCGCTGGTGCCCTCGTAGGTCAGCACCGACTCCAGGTTCGTCATGTGCCGGATCACCGGGTACTCCAGCGAAATCCCGTTGGCGCCCAGGATCGTCCGCGCGGTGCGGGCGACCTCCAGGGCACCCCGGACGTTGTCCAGCTTGCCGAAGCTGACCTGCTGCGGGCTCAGCTGCCCGGCGTCCTTGCGCTTGCCCAGGTGCAGCGCCAGCAGCCTGCCGTTCTGCACCCGCACGGCCATGTCGGCCAGCTTGGACTGGGTGAGCTGGAAACCACCGATCGGGCGTCCGAACTGCTCCCTGCTCGTGGCGTAGTCCAGCGCGGCTTCCAGGCAGCTGCGCCCGGCACCCACCGAACCCCACACGATGCCGAAGCGGGCCTCGTTGAGGCAGGACAGCGGCCCGCGCAGGCCGGTGACCTCGGGCAGCACCGCGTCGGCCGGCAACCGGACGTCGTCGAGCACCAGCTCGGCGGTCACCGACGCGCGCAGCGAGAGCTTGCGCTTGATCTCCGGAGCCGAGAAGCCCGGGGTGTCGGTGGGCACCACGAAGCCGCGCACGCCCTCGTCGGTCTGCGCCCACACGACCGCCACCGAGGCGATGCTGCCGTTGGTGATCCACATCTTGCGGCCGTTGAGCACCCAGTCGGAACCGTCGCGGCGAGCGGCGGTGCGCATCGACGAGGGGTCCGAGCCGTGGTCCGGCTCGGTCAGGCCGAAGCACCCGATCGCCTCACCGGCGGCCATCAACGGCAGCCAGCGCTGCTTGTGCTCCTCCGAACCCCAGCGCCAGATCGCGTACATCGCCAGCGATCCCTGCACCGACACCAGCGAGCGCAGCCCCGAGTCGCAGGCTTCCAGCTCCTCGCACGCGATTCCGTAGTCCACAGCGGACAGACCGGCGCAGCCGTAGCCCTCCAGGTGCATGCCGAGCACGCCGAGCTTGCCCAGCTCCCTGGCCAGTTCGCGGGCCTGCGGGAACTCGCCGTTCTCGTACCACTCGGCGACGTGCGGCTGCACGTGGTCGCGGCACAGGGCGCGGACGCTGTCGCGAATCGCCAGCTGCTCCGGGGTGAACTCGGCGTCGATGCCCAGCGGGTCGTGCGGGTCGAACTTCGGTCGGTTTCCACCGGCGCTCATTGCGGGTCCCTCCTGGACGAGATCGGGGGAAGCTGTTGTTCGGGATCCTCCAACCACGCGAGGACCTCCTTGTCGTGCTCACCGAGCAGCGGCGGCGCGGTCACCTCGGCGCTGCCGTGCCCGGAGAAGCCGATGGGCATCCGCACCTGCATCGCAGCGCCCCCACCTGGGTCGACCATCGGCCGCAATCCCAGCGACTCGGCGTAGTGCACGGCCCCGGACAGGTCGTTGACCTGCCCGCACGCGATGCCCACGCCCTGCAGCCGCTGCTGCCAGTCGGCGGCTGGGCGCGCACCGAGCACGTTCTCCAGCCTGCTCACCATCTCCTCGCGGTGGGCGACCCGCTGGGCGTTGGTGGCGAACTTCGGGTCGTCGGCCATCGACACCAGGCCCAGCGCCTCGCTGAGCTTGCGGAACTGGGCGTCGTTGCCGACAGCCACGGCGAGGAAGGCGTCCTCGCAGCGCAGCGTCTCGTAGGGGGCGATGCTCGGGTGCCGGTTGCCCATCCGCTGCGGCGCGACGCCGGTGGTCAGCAGGCTCGACATCTGGTTGGCCAGCGAGCCCAGCAGGCTGGACATGAGGTTGACCTCGACGTGCTGGCCCCGACCGGTCATCTCCCGGTGGCGCAGCGCAGCCATGATGCCCAGCGCCGCGTCCTTGCCGGTGAGCACGTCGACCACGGCGACGCCGACCTTCACCGGGGGCCGCTCGGGCTCACCGGTGATGCTCATCAGACCGCCCAGCGCCTGCACCACGAAGTCGTACCCGGGCAGCTCGGCGCCCTCCTGGGAGCCGAACCCGGAGATCGAGGTGTAGATCAGCCGCGGGTTGAGCTCGTGCGCGGACTCGAAGTCCAGGCCGTACTGCGCCAGCGAACCCACCTTGAAGTTCTCGACGAGCACGTCGGCGCGCCGGACCAGCTCGCGCGCGGCGGCCCGGTCCTCGTCCTGGGACAGGTCGAGGCGCACGCTGCGCTTGCCACGATTGACGGATTCGAAGTAGGAGGAGCTGCTCTCGGTCCAGGGCGGCCCCCAGGAGCGCGTGTCGTCCCCCGCGCCGGGGCGCTCCACCTTGATCACGGTGGCTCCGAGGTCGGCCAGCAGCATCGTGGCGTACGGGCCGGCCAGCACCCGGCTGAAGTCCGCGACGACGACGCCGTCCAACGGCAGCGCTTCCATGACCCCACCTCTCCGACGGCGCGCGCAGCGGCGTTCTTGCGCGTCCGGAAATTTGGATCCAATATACAGTTGATCGATGCGCGGTCAAGCCGTTCCGAGCGCCCGCGTGTCCGCACCCGACGCTGGAGAACTTCGATGCGCAGACCGCCGACCACTCAGGCCTTCGTCCTCGATGAGCTGCGCAGATCCATCGTGTCGGGAGAGCTCTCGCCCGGCCAGCCGATCCGCCAGGACACCATCGCGGCAGGTTTGGGCGTCAGCCGCGTGCCGCTGCGCGAGGCGTTGAAAACGCTCGAAGCCGAAGGGCAGGTCGTCTACCAGCCGCACCGGGGCTACTCGGTGGCCGAGCTGTCGCTCGCGGACCTGCTGGAGGTCTACCGGATGCGGGAGCTGCTGGAGTCCGAGGCGGCGCGGGTGGCCGGCGAACGGCTCACCCACGCCGATCTGACGCGCATCACCGACGCGGGACAGGACGTGGAGAAGGCGGCCGAGGACGGCGATCTGGTGGCGATGATCGCGGCCAACCGCCGCTTCCACTTCGCGCTGCTGGAACCGTGCGGGATGCCGCGACTGCTGCGCGTGGTGCGCACCCTCTGGGACGCCACCGACGCCTACCGCGCCGTCTACTACAACTCCGGCACCAACCGGGCCCGCGTCCGCCGCGAGCACGAGGCCATCATCGCCGCGGCCGAGAACCGCCGCGCCGAGGACCTCATCCACCTGCTCGCCGAGCACCGCGACCACGCGGTCGACGCCTTGCGCGGCACCATCGGCGAGGAGGGCTGGTCCGGACCGGACGGGTGATCACCGCCGGTCCGGACACCTGGGATCACTCGTAGTCGTAGAAGCCCTTGCCGGTCTTCTTGCCCTTGATGCCGGCGTCGACCATGCGCTTGAGCAGCGGCGGAGCGGAGTAGGTGGGCTCGGCGTACTCCTGGTACATCGAGTCGGCGATGGCCTTGAGGGTGTCCAGGCCGACCATGTCCGACAGCCGCAGCGGACCCATCGGGTGGGCGCAGCCCTGCACCATGCCGTTGTCGATGTCCTCGGCGCTGGCGTGCCCGGCCTCGAACATGCGGATCGCCGAGAGCAGGTAGGGCACCAGCAGCGCGTTGACGATGAACCCGGAGCGGTCCTCGGCGCGGATGGTCTCCTTGCCCAGCTGCTCGGTGGCGAAACCGCGTGCGCGTTCGACGGTCTCCTCGCTGGTGAGCAGCGACGGCACCAGCTCGACCAGGTTGAGCACCGGAACCGGGTTGAAGAAGTGCACGCCGATGACCTTGTCGGGGCGCTTGGTGGCGCCGGCGAGCTTGGCGATCGGGATGGACGAGGTGTTGGAGGCCAGGATCGCCTCCGGGTCGGTGAGCAGCTCGTCGAGCTCCTCGAACAGCGTCAGCTTGAGGCCCTCGTCCTCGGCGATCGCCTCGATCACCATGTCGCGGTCGTCGAGGTCGGCGAGGGTGGTGGTGAAGTGCAGGCGCTCCTGGGTCGCGTCGCGCTCGGCCTCGGTCAGCTTGCCCTTCTGGACCGCGCGGTTGAGCGACTTCCACAGCCGAGAGCGAGCCGCCCGAGCCGCGTCGTCGTCGATCTCGCGAACGATCACGTCCAGACCCGCGCGGGCGCCGACCTCGGCGATGCCCCCGCCCATCTGCCCGCCACCGACGACTCCCAGGCGTTCGATCTTGGTCACCACACAGTTCCTTCCGCTCCCGGCCGCACTGCCGCTACGCGACGCTATCCGGCTCGGATCATGCCAAAAACCGCCGAACGGGACCGATCAACAGTGCGCGAAGGCACACCTGATGCGCAGAGAGCCGGGTCCGCGTGCGAACCCGGCTCCCGGTCGTCCCCCGACTGTCCGACCCTGACCCCCTGTGCGGTGTCGAGGTTACCCCACTGTGCGTGTCCGGGCGCATGCGCTCCGGACATGCACGGTGGACGATCATTTCGGTCGCACGACGCCGCGATCAGCGCTAACGGGCATCCACGCGATCGACTGCAATAATCCGCCACCATGAGCAAGCAGATGCCGCCGCTGCGACGTCGGATGGTCTCGCGCGATCCCGAGGAGGGCCACCGCACGGCGACACCGCTCGAGCTGCTGTTCGACCTGTGCTTCGTGGCGGCCGTCGGCCAGGCGGCCGTGCAGCTGCACCACGGGCTCAGCGAAGGGCACTTCGCACCCACCTCGATCGGCTACATGATGGTCTTCTTCGCCATCTGGTGGGCGTGGATGAACTTCACCTGGTTCGCCTCGGCCTACGACACCGACGACGTGCCCTACCGGCTGCTGACGCTGCTGCAAATGGGCGGCGTGCTGGTGCTGGCCGCCGGGGTGCCCGCGACGTTCCACGACTACGACTTCCTGGTCGTCACCATCGGCTACGTCGTGATGCGGCTGGCGATGATCGCGCAGTGGTTGCGCGCCGCCGCCGAGCATCCCGAGGGCCGGTCCTGCGCGCTGCGCTACGCCGGCGGCATCGCGGTGGTGCAGGTCGGCTGGCTGCTGCGCCTGCTGCTGCCGCACCCCTACGGCGAGATCGGCTTCCTGGTGCTGGTCGTGGCGGAGCTGGCGGTGCCCGCTTTCGCCGAGCGCAGCGCGCCGACGGCGTGGCACCCGCACCACATCGCCGAGCGCTACGGCCTGTTCACGATCATCGTGCTCGGCGAGGTCGTGCTCGCGGTGACCGCCGCGATGCAGGAGGACGTCGCCGACGGCGGGTGGTCGGCCGGACTGCTGGAGATCGGTGTCGGCGGCCTGCTGATGATCTTCGCGATGTGGTGGATCTACTTCAAGCACTCCCACGTCCAGCGCCTCCGCGAGAACCTCCGCGGCTCCTTGACCTGGGGGTACAGCCACATCTTCGTGTTCGCCTCGGTCGCGGCGGTCGGCGCCGGGCTGGAGGTCGCCATCGACGCGGACGCGCACAAGGCGCACATCAGCGAGGTCTCCGCCGCGCTGACCGTGGCCGTGCCGCTGGTGGTGTACCTGCTGCTGACCGGGCTGCTGCACACCAGGTTCGCCGACGCGGGCGGGCGTTCGGCGCTGATCTCGGTGGTCGGTTCGGCGCTGCTCCTGGGCACCGCGCTGCTGGCGCACACCCTCGGCGTCTCCTCGGCGGTGCTGCTGCTCGGCGTGCTGATGGCGCTGCTGCTGACCGCCGGGCTGGTCACGCATCGGGAACCGGTCAGCGAAGCCGCGTGACCGCGGTTCGGGACACCTCGTTGATGTCCTCGATGGCCTCGCCGTAGCCGACCGAGCTGGGCTGGGCGGTGAGCAGGGCGACGACGTAGCGGCGGCCGGGGTCGACGACGCCCGCGCTGTGCACCCAGACCGTGGCCTTCTGGCAGCACATCCAGCCGGATTTCACCGCCTGCGCGTCCACCGCCATCAGCCCGAACTTCTGGTTGACCCCGTCCGCCGCGCGGCTCGGGGCCGCGTGCAGCGCGTCGAGGACGAAGTCGCGGTCCGCGGCCGGCATCTCGGCGAGCAGGTGCTGGTAGACGGCGGCCATGTCGCGAGCCGAGGTGACGGTGTCGCCCCAGCGGCCCGGCTCGTCCGGCGGCCGGGTCTGCTGGAGCTTCATCCGGTTCGCCGCGGCCGTGATCAGCGACGACCCGCCGTAGCGGTCCCACAGGGCGTTCATGGCCTGGTCGTCGCTGGGGCCGAGGGCACGTCGCATGGCGAACCGGTCCTGCGGGGTGACCCGGTGGCGTTCGAGCAGTTCGACGGCCACGATGACCTTCGACAGCGATGCGGAGTACATCGGCTGCTGCGCCAACCTGCCGTAGGCGACTTCACCGGTCGCGCGGTCCAGGATCGCGACGCCCACCGGGTTGCTCTGATCGGCCGCCTGCTGGTCGACCGAGGCGGTGGCGGCGGCAGGAGCTCCGGTGGGCTTCGCGCGGGCCTCCGAGACGCCGTGCTGGTTCGGCAAGGTGGCCACGGCCGAAGGCGCGCAGCCGATGAGCAGGACCGACAGCGCGGCAGCGGCAACCCCCGCCGCACCGCGGCGCGGCGGCGGAGAAGCCGGTTGCCTGCCTAACACGCAACCCCCGATCGTGACGTCCGCGTTGTGAACCCGATTCACACAACGCCTTCCGGTCACGACAGCACAGGAGGAGCGAATCCGCAGGTGGAAGCCTTACTTCCCCTATCCGGGCATCGGAGCGGCGCTAAACCACCCGATGGGTACCGCACCGGCGACCGGACGTCACCCGCGCGGCAGCAGTTCGCCGAGGAGGACACCCACACGGCGGTCGATGTCGTCGCGAATCTCGCGCACCGCGTCCACTCCCCGACCGGCCGGATCCGCGAGTTTCCAATCCAGGTAGCGCTTGCCGGGGAACACCGGGCAGGCGTCACCGCATCCCATCGTGATGACCACGTCGGAGGCCTCGACCGCATCGGTGGTCAGCTTCTTCGGGACCTCCTCGGACAGGTCGATCCCCAGTTCGCGCACCGCTTCGACGACCGCGGGGTTGATCGACTCGGCCGGCGCGGAACCGGCCGAACGCACCTCGACCTGGCCTCGGGAGCCGCAGCAGCGCGGCGGCCATCTGCGACCGGCCGGCTTGTGCACGCAGACGAACAGGACCTCGGGCACTCGTACTCCTCAGGACGTGAACCGGCGCCGCAACGCCAGCGAGACGTAGACCAGGCCGACCAGGACCGGCACCTCGATCAGCGGACCCACCACACCGGCCAGGGCCTGACCGCTGGTGACGCCGAAGGTCGCGATCGCCACCGCGATGGCCAGCTCGAAGT
>NZ_SMLA01000048.1:0-53107 GCF_004349225.1 Saccharopolyspora karakumensis | reverse complement strand
AATCCCACCCACCCGACACGACTCCACAGCCGAGTCACCGCAGTCACGTGGTCTCCCTGATTTCAGTGGAACTCCGTGTCCCGTTTTCAGTGGAAGTCGGAACCTGGATTCAGCGGAAGTCCGTGACTTGACTTCAGTGGGTGTGGGGGAGCGGGGTGTCACGGTGTGGTCGCGCGGTCCACTCCGGTCCACGCCAGGGCGATCGCGCCGTCGAGCAGCGCGCGTTGGGCGGTGCCGCCCACGCAGTGGTCGGCGAACTCGCGCTGGTGGTTGATCGCCGGCGACGAGCCGATGCCGATGTAGGGGTGGATGGCGGGCACCACCTGCGAGACGTTGCCCATGTCGGTGGAGGCGCGGTTCATGCGCGACGCCGTGCCGTCCGGGGCGAACTCGCGGCCGAGCTCGACGGCGTTGGCGCGGTAGGCCGCCAGCGCCGCGTCGTCCGCGCGGAACTCGGCGTAGGGCTTGCTCTCCGGTTCCACGATCAGCTCGCTGCCGGTGGCCAGGGCCCCGGCTTCGAAGGCGCGCATCACGCGCGGTTCCAGCTCGGCCAGTTCCGCGAGCGTGTCGGCTCGCACGTACCAGCGGCCGGTGGCGCGCTCCGGGATCGCGTTCGGCG
Source organism: Saccharopolyspora karakumensis (assembly GCF_004349225.1). NCBI lineage: Bacteria > Bacillati > Actinomycetota > Actinomycetes > Pseudonocardiales > Pseudonocardiaceae > Saccharopolyspora > Saccharopolyspora karakumensis. The sequence continues at coordinate 52,488 of NZ_SMLA01000048.1, read as the reverse complement.
CGTCTCCGGCGTGCGTCACGATGCCGTGCACCCTGGCCGAGGGCGGGATCTGCTGGCGGAGCAGCCCGATGGCGACCTGGGCGACGGTGAAGGCGTCGGCGGCGTTGATCCCGGCCTCGGGGTAGGCGGCGGCGTGGGCCGACTTGCCCGTGTAGGAGATCTTCGAATGGCTCACCGCGAACGGCCGCGCTTCGGCGACGTCGACGGGTGCCGGGTGCACCATCATCGCCAGGTCCACCCCGGCGAAGGCACCGCGGTCGAGCAGCTCGATCTTGCCGCCGCCGCCTTCCTCGGCGGGCGTCCCGTAGACCTCGACCGTCAGGCCCGCGTCGTCGGCGACCGCGGCCAGTCCCAGCGCCGCGCCGATCGAACTGGCCGCGATGAGGTTGTGGCCGCAGGCGTGGCCGAGTCCCGGCAGCGCGTCGTACTCGGCGCACAGCGCGATCCGCTTGGGGCCGGTGCCGAAGCTCGCGTGGAACGCGGTGTCCAAGCCGAGGTAGGCGGGGGTGACGGTGAACCCGGCCCGGTCGAGCAGTTCGGGCACGGCTGCGGCGGCGCGGTGCTCCTCCCAGGCCGTCTCGGGTTCGGCGTGCAGTCGTTCCGACAGGCCGATCAGCTCCTCGGCGTGCCGGTCGACCGCGGTGCGGGCGGCTGCTCTCAGCCCCGTCATGAGTCGTCGCCCGGGACGCCGTAGGACGGTGCGGAGCAGGGGTCGAGCCCGCGGGTCACGTAGTCATCCCGCTGCGGGAGCCACACGTCGAGCAGCTCGGCGAGCCGATCGATCGGGTCGTCGGCCCAGTCGACCCGCAGATCCGTGACCGGCCAGTCCACATCGGACACCACGAGGAGGCCGGCGGAATGCACCGGGCCTTCCTCGCCGCCGGCGGCGAGGCCGGCCCGCAGGGCGGTGACGAGGCGCTGCTCCAGTTCTCCGGTGGCGGTGGTGAACGCGTCGACGATGGCCTGCGGGACGTGCTCGCCCGCCAGCATGTTGCCCGCGGCGACGACGCCGTCCGCTGTCGCGGATCCGTGCGTGCCCAGGGTCCGCGCACCGCTGTGGGCGAAGCCGGGGCCGTTCGTCCCGAGCGCGGTGAGCTGCCGGTACTCGATGTGCTCGGTGCCGGTGGTCACCTCGCGGAGCGCCCGCGCGGCGTCGCCGTGCTCGTCGAGCCGGTCGAGCACCCGTCCGCCGAGTCGCGGGTCGGTGATGTTCTGGGAGGCGGCGGCGCCGATGCCGGGGCGCAGGTGGGCGACGCGGGCGACGACGGCGGGGCTGGACGAGCTGGCCGCGATGCCGAACCGGACTCGGTCGCCGGTGCGCTCGCGGGCCACGATCGAGAAGGTCACTTGTCCTCCTGCGGGATCACGGCGATCGCGTCGATCTCGCACAGCCACTCGGGTCGTGCGAGCGCGGAGACCACCACGCCGGTCGAGATCGGGTGCACGCCCCGCGTCCAGCGGCCGACGACGCGGTAGACGTCCTCGCGGTAGCGCGGGTCGATGAGGTAGATGGTCAGCTTGACCAGGTGCTCCATCCGGCTGCCCGATTCCACGAGCAGCATCTCGATGTTGGCCATCGCCCGCTCGGCCTGGGCCGCGGCGTCGCCGATGCCGACGGATTCGCTGGTGTCGAGGTCCTGCCCGATCTGGCCGCGCACGTAGACGGTGTCGTTGGCGACGACTGCCTGGCAGAGGTCGTTGTCGAGGCTCTGCTCGGGATAGGTGTCGCGGGTGTTGAACGGTCGGATGCGACGGTGAACTGTCACTTCGTTGCCTTTCCCTGGGTGCTCGTCGCACGCGTCGGCGGCGTCATCGCATCAGCCTGAACTCGGCACCGAGGTTCTGTCCAGTAGATGTTTCCGGACCAATGAATCGGAATTGCTGATGCGTATTGCATAGCAAAATCAGATCTAGATGGCAGAAAACATCTGTTGGACACGGGGTTGGTGGGCGGCGAGGATCCGGTGACGAGCAGCGGTGTGGAGGCGAACCGGGACGGTTCACCCGCCGGTCCGGAGTGGAGGTCCGTGGATGTCAAGCGAAGAGGTTGAAGCCGTCGTCGTGGGCGGGGGGCAGGCCGGCCTGGCGATGAGCGAGCACCTGAGCGACTGCGGCGTGCCGCACCTCGTCCTGGAGCGGAACCGCATCGCCGAGCGCTGGCGCTCGGAGCGGTGGGACTCGCTGGTCGCGAACGGGCCGGCGTGGCACGACCGGTTCCCCGGGCTGGAGTTCGTCGACCTGTCGCCCGACGCGTTCGCCTCGAAGGACCAGATCGCCGACTACTTCGAGGCCTACGCGAAGAAGATCGCCGCGCCCATCCGCACCGGCGTCGACGTCACGTCGGTGCGGAAGAAGGACGGGGCACCCGGTTTCCGCGTGGAGACCTCGGAAGGGTCCCTCGACGCCCGCTACGTGGTGGCCGCGACCGGGCCCTTCCAGCGGCCCGTGATCCCGCCGATCGTGCCGCGCGACTCCGGCCCCGTTCAGATCCACTCCAGCGAGTACCGCAACCCCGAGCAGCTGCCCGACGGCGCCGTGCTGGTGGTCGGAGCCGGTTCGTCGGGCGTGCAGATCGCCGAAGAGCTCCGCCGGTCGGGCCGGACCGCCTACCTCTCGGTCGGCCCGCACGACCGTCCCCCGCGCCACTACCGCGGACGTGACTTCTGCTGGTGGCTCGGCGTGCTCGGCAAGTGGGACGCCGAGACCCCGCCGTCGGGGGCCGAGCACGTCACCATCGCGGTCAGCGGAGCGCGCGGTGGCCGCACGGTCGACTTCCGGGCGCTCGCCGACCTCGGGATCGACCTCGTCGGGATGACCAGCTCGTTCGACGACGGAGTCCTGCGCTTCGCCCCTGACCTCGGCACCAACATCGCCAACGGCGACGCGAACTACCTGGCGCTGCTCGACGAAGCCGACGCCTACGCGGCGCGCAACGGCCTGGACCTGCCGGAAGAGCCCGAGGCCCGCGAACTGGGGCCGGATCCCGCCTGCGTGACCGATCCGATCCTCGAACTCGACCTCGCCGCCGCGGGCGTCCACTCGATCGTCTGGGCGACCGGGTACGCCGTCGACTACGAGTGGCTGCAGGTCGACGCGTTCGACGACAACGGCAGGCCGGAGCACCGCCGCGGAGTGTCAGCCGAACCAGGCGTGTACTTCCTCGGACTGCCGTGGCTGGCCCGTCGCGGATCGAGCTTCATCTGGGGCGTGTGGCACGACGCCAAGTTCGTGGCCGACCACATCGCAACCCAACGCCGTTACCTGAGCGCCTAGACCGGAGGGATCGATCGGCCGCAGTTCCATCGCCGCGGCCGATCGATCAGCCCGCGTAGAGGTCGCGGCACAGGTCCCGGAACTCCTGCGCCCTGCGGGTGAGGCGGACGCCGCGCATCGAGGCGACGACGATCTCCAGCGACGGCACGTCGTCGGTCAGCTCGAGCGCCACCGCCCGGGATCCCGAGTAGGTGGTCTCGTCCGGAGGCCGCTGGTTGAGCAGGGCGAATCCGTGCCCGTTGGCGACGAGGGCGCGGACGGTCTCGTAACCGCTGGCGCGGTGGCGGATGCGCGGCCGCACTCCCGCGTCGCTGAGGATCGATTGCAGGTAGTCGCGGCTGTGCGGCAGGTCGAGCAGCACCATGGGCTCGTCGGCGAGGTCGCGGAGCGAGACCTTGCGGCGCTTGCGCCGCGCGAGCCGGTGGTCCTCGGCGACCAGGACGTAGGGCGAGGCCGTGCCCACGACCTCGCGTTCGATGTCGTCGTCGAGGTCGTAGCCGTAGAGCAGGGCGAGCTCGGTCGCGCCCGAGCGCAGGGCCGCCTTGAGTGCGTGGTGCTCGCCCTCGCGGAACGACAGGTGGACCCGCGGGTGCCGGGCCTCGAACTCGGCCAGCAGGCCGGGCAACCGGAAGGGCGCGAGCGTCGCGAAGCAGCCGACCGCCAGCGTGCCGACCAGCTCCGTGCCGGACTGCCGGGCGGTCTCGACGAGTTCGGCGCCGTGGGCGAGGAAGTCCAGCACCCGCTTGTAGAACTCCTCACCCGCGGTGGTCAGGCTCAGTCCCCGGGCGTGGTGCCGCAGCAGGAACTGCACGCCCATCTCCTTCTCCAGCTGAGCGATCGCGGTCGACACGGCCGACTGCGAGACCAGCAGCTCGTTCGAAGCCGCGGTCATGCTCAGGTGCCGGGCCGCGGCCTCGAAGTAGCGCAGCTGCACGAGGGTGAAGGAGGGCTCGCTCATGGCGACATTCTGCCTCCCGCACCGGCGCGCACGACGCAGGTCGGGGCCAACGCTGAACGATCTTCGGGTTCTGCTGCCCCGCGTCGCGCGGAATGGCGATCAGTTGGCTGCCGGGCTGCAATGGGACGGATGCACCAGACGAGCGGGCGGTCCGGCCGCGCGGACGAGGGGAGGTGCCGTGCCACGAGCCGAGCTGGACGCCGCGCACATCGCCGACCCGGCCCTGCGCGGCTCCTACGAGCTCTGCCGCGGCCTCCACGCCCGCCACGGGAGGACCTACTTCCTGGCCACCCGCCTGCTGACGCCGGCGCAACGACCCGCGGTGCACGCCCTCTACGGCTTCGCCCGCTGGGCCGACGACATCGTCGACGAGCCCCGCGAGCACGAGCGGCCCGAGCGGTGCGCGGAACGGCTCAACGGGTTGGGCGACGAACTGCTCTCGGGGCTTGAGAGCGGGAGCTGCTCCGACCCGCTGCTGGCCGCCGTGGTCGACACCGCCGTGCGGCACGGGCTGTCGAGCGAGCTCTTCGAGGACTTCTTGAGGTCCATGCGCATGGACCTGTCGGTGCGCGACTACCCGAACCGCGCCGCGCTGGGCACCTACGTGCGCGGTTCGGCCGAGGTGATCGGCTTGCAGGTGCTGCCGGTGCTGGGCGCCGTCGTTCCGCTCGACGAAGCAGCGCCGCACGCGGCAGCGCTCGGCCGGGCGTTCCAGCTGACGAACTTCCTGCGCGACGTGGCCGAAGACCTCGAACGCGGACGCGTCTACCTCCCCGCCGACGAGCTCGCGGCGCACGGCGTGGACCGGGACCTGCTCCACTGGTGCCACCGGAACCGGCGCACCGATCCCCGGGTGCGCGCGGCGCTGGTCGAACAACACGCGCACACCCGGGAGATCTACCGGTTCGCCGAGGTCGGGATCAGGATGTTGGACCCGGTGTCGCGGCCGTGCGTGGAGACCGCGCACGCCCTGTACTCGCGCATCCTCGACCGCATCGAAGCCGACGACTTCGCGGTGTTCACCCGCCGCGCGGTCGTGGGCAAGGCCTACCGCGCGCGCATCGCCGGCGCCGCGTGGTTCCGGGCCGTCCGGGCGCGCGAGCGCGGTGCGCACCGGCCCGCACCGACGAGAGGTGCCCGGTCGTGAACGCGGACCAGTGGCAGTACCTGCTCGTGATGGCGGGATGCCTCCTCGTCGTGCTCCCTCTGGAGTGCCTCGGCGCACGCGTGCTGCGCGAACCGGGGAGGACCGCCGCCGCCGTGCTGCCCGTGGCGCTGCTCTTCCTGGTGTGGGACGCGGTCGCCGTCTGGGCGGGGGTGTGGAGCTTCAACCCGCGCTACACGCTCGGGGTCTCGCTGACCGGGATCGTGCTGGAGGAGTTCCTCTTCTTCCTGATCATCCCGCTGTGCGCGTTGTTGACCTACCAGTCCGTCGAGGCGCTGACGCTGCGCGCTCGACGCACCCGCGGCGACGCGGAGGCGCACCGGTGACCGGGCTCGGGTACACGGTCCCGGCGCTGCTGTCGGTGGGCGTCGTGATCCTCCTGGAGTGCGCCGTCCTGCGCACCGGGCTGTTCGCCAAACCTGCCTACTGGATCTCCGTGGTCATCGTCCTGGCGTTCCAGGTCCCCGTCGACGGGTGGCTGACCAAGCTCGACGCACCGATCGTCATCTACGATCCCGCGCACGTCAGCGGCATCCGGTTCCCGTGGGACATCCCGGTCGAGGACTTCCTCTTCGGCTTCTCCCTGGTCACCGCGGTGCTCATGGCGTGGGAGCGGCAGCGCCACCGACGTGGGCGAACGGGGGCCGCGCGATGAGGCGCAGGCAGACCGCGCTCCGCGCCCGCACCGTCCCGGCGGCCTTCGACGACGCAGCCGCCTCCTACGACGCCCTGGTGGCAGCCGACCCCGGTTACCACCGCCACCTCCGCGCCTCCGCGCGCCGCATGGGACTGCCCGGCAACGGGGCCGGGCTGCGGATCCTCGACGCCGGATGCGGCACCGGGGCTTCCACGGCAGCGGTGCTGAACGCGGCGCCGCTCGCGCAGATCGTCGCGGTCGACGCGTCCGAGCAGATGCTGCGCTGCGCCCGGCAGAAGACGTGGCCGCTTTCGGTGCGCTTCGCGCACAGCCGCGTCGAAGACCTCTCGGAGGACGGACCGTTCGACGCCGTCTTCGCCGCCTACCTGGTCCGCAACCTGGACGACCCCGACGAGCGGCTGCGCGCGTTCCGGAGAATGCTGCGCCCCGGCGGCAGGCTCGTCGTGCACGAGTACTCGGTGCGCGATTCGGTGCGGGCGCGCGCGGTCTGGAACCTGGTGTGCTGGACCATCATCATCCCCGCCGGAACCGCGGCGAGCGGGAGTTCCGCGCTGTACCGGTACCTGTGGCGCAGCGTCCGGTCGTTCGACGGGGTCGAGCGCTTCCAGCGTCGACTGCGGGACTGCGGTTTCACCGAGGTCGAGTCCCGGACGGTGCCGGGGTGGCAGCGGCGCGTGGTGCACACCTTCCTCGCCAGGGCACCTGCCGGGGGCGCGCCCGATGCGTGACCAGGGCTGCGCGGACCCGCGGGCGGTGCGGCACCGGGCACCGCCGGGCGTCGCGGACGCGGGCGCGCTCGGGCGCAGGCCCCGCGCCGTGGTCGTCGGAGGTGGCGTCGCCGGGCTGTGCGCGGCGACCGGCCTGGCCGAGCGGGGCGTGGAGGTGGAGCTCGTCGAGCGCAACACCCACCTCGGCGGTCGCGTCGGTGGCTGGACCGAGCAGTTGCCCGACGGCGGCGAGGTCGCGATGAGCCGCGGATTCCACGCCTTCTTCCGCCAGTACTACAACCTGCGGAAGTTGTTGCGCAGGGCCGACCCCGGCCTCGAACGGCTCGTCGCGCTGCCCGACTACCCGCTGGTCGACGCCGAGGGCCGGGTCGACACGTTCCAGGGCCTGCCCCGCACGCCGCCGTGGAACGCGCTGCTGTTCGCCTTGCGCAGCCCCACGTTCCGGCTCTCCGACCTCGCCAGGCTGGATCCCCGCGCCGCGGCGCCGCTGGCGACCGTGTCGGTCCCGGAGACCTACGAGCGGCTCGACCACGTCGACGCCGCGACGTTCCTCGACCGCATCCGCTTCCCCGCAGCGGCCCGGCACCTGGCGCTGGAGGTGTTCTCCCGCAGCTTCTTCGCGGCTCCGGAGCAGATGTCGGCGGCGGAGCTGGCCACGATGTTCCACGTCTTCTTCCTCGGCTCCAGCGAAGGGCTGCTGTTCGACGTTCCCGATGCGGGTTTCGAGCGGAGCCTGTGGGACCCGCTACGCACGTACCTGACCGCGCTCGGCGTCGGGTTCGACCTGGGCACCGCGGTGTCGGGGATCGAACGCGGCGCCGACGGCACCTACCGGGTGCACCGCGACCGAGGCGCACCACTCGACGCCGACGGCGTGGTCATCGCCGCTGACGTGCGGGCGCTGCGGCAGCTCCTGGACGAGTCACCGGATCTGGAGGCGCCCGGGTGGTCGGAATCGGTGCGCGGGCTGCGCAACGCTCCCTCGTTCTTCGTCCAGCGGCTCTGGCTTGACCGGCCCGTCGAGGCGCATCGAGCGGCGTTCCTGGCCACCAGCGGGCACGGCCCGCTCGACAACATCAGCGTGCTCGACCGCTACGACGGCGAAGCCCGCGGCTGGGCGGCCCGGCGCGGTGGCTCCGTGGTCGAGCTGCACGCCTACGCCGTGGCGGAGCACCCGGGGGACTGCGCCCGAACGCGCCGCCTGCGCAGCGACCTGGTGGGACGGCTCCACGAGCTCTACCCCGAGACCGCGCGAGCCGGCGTCGTCGCGGAATCGGTGCTGTGGCGCGAGGACTGCCCGATGTTCGGCGTCAACGACTTCCTCCGGCGTCCGGGCGTGAGGACTCCGCACGCGGGACTCGTGCTCGCCGGCGACGGCATCCGGATCGACCTGCCCGTGGCACTGATGGAGCGTGCCGCGACCACCGGGTGGCACGCCGCCAACCGGCTCCTCGGGCATTGGGGTCTTCGGGGGCACGAGCTGCGCTCGGTTCCCACCTGCGGCCGCAACGGCCTGCTGCGGCGGCTCGCGCAGCGAGAAGGGAGGACTCGGTGGTGAACATCCTCGACCAGTGGCCCGAGAGGTGGCCCCTGCAACCCGTTCCCAGGGCCGCGTGGGCCGAGCAGCACCCGACCTACCCCGAGGCCGAGCCGCGCATCATCCGGGCCGCGCTCGCCCGGGCCGAGCGCCGATCCGGCGGCAACTGGTACGTCTTCGCAGGAAGCCGCCAGGTTCGCGCCGACCGGCCGCTGGGTTTCCACGTCGCGGGAACCGAACTCGTCGCCTGGCGCGATCGGTCGGGCGCGCTGCAGGTCGGGCCCGGTGCGTGCCCGCACCTCGGGGCTCCGCTGAGCGAGGCGGCCGTGCACTGCGGAGCTCTGGTGTGCCGGTGGCACGGGATGCGGCTGGGAGGCCGCGGCCGACCGGGATGGAAACCCCTGCCCAGCCACGACGACGGCGTCCTCGCCTGGGTCCGGCTCGACAGCGCGGGCGATGAGGAACCGCTCGACGAGCCGGTGATCGCCGCCCGCCCGGTGGGGCACCGCAGCATCGACGCGGTCATGACCGCGACGGGTGTCTGCGAACCGTCCGATGTGGTCGCCAACCGCCTCGACCCCTGGCACGGGGCGTGGTTCCACCCGTACTCGTTCACGCGGCTCCGCGTCCTGGAAACGCCGCCGGTCGACGGCGCGGGACCTGCCGAGGACCGCTACCTGGTCGAGGTCACCTTCCGCGTGGCGGGACGTCTCGGCGTTCCCGTTCTCGCCGAGTTCACCTGCCCCGAGGCGAGAACCGTGCTCATGCGCATCACCGCCGGGGAAGGCGCGGGCAGCGTGGTCGAAACGCACGCCACGCCGGTGGGGAGCACGGCCGACGGGCGTCCGCTGACGCAGGTCGTCGAAGCCGTCGTCGCGACCTCGGGCAGGACGGGCTTCCTGCTCGCCAGGAACGCGGCGGCGCTGCTGCGGCCGGCCATGGCGCGGGCGGCGCGCAGGCTCTGGCGGGACGACCTCGCCTACGCCGAGCGCCGCTACGCCGTCCGCACCGGGCGGTACGGTCGCGCAGGGCGGAAGCCCTGAGGGGCGCTTCAGTCCGGCATCTCGCCGGTCGTGGCGAATTCGAGGCGGCGGGCCACGGACACGGCCTGGTCCGCGAAGCGCTCGTAGAACCGGGCGAGCAGCGCGAGGTGCATCGCCGAGGCCACGCCGTGGGGCCAGCTGTCGGTGCGCACCGCGGCGTCCAACCGGCTGCTCAGAGCGTCGACCTCGTCGTCGGTGCCGCTCAGCCAGGCGGAGTCCGCGGGACCTGAACCTCGGATCAGCTCTTGCAGGGAACCGGCCATGGTCACGGTCACCTCGCCGAGGGCGGTCACGGTGTCGGCGACCTCCTCGTGGACGACCGGGTCCGGATGGCTGTAGCGGACCAGGCCCGCGACGTGGGCTGCCAGATCACCCATCCGCTCGACCTTCACCCCGCAGTACAGGACGGCGAGGACGGTGCGCAGATCACCGGCCACGGGCGATTGCAGCGCGAGCAGCCGCTGGGCGTGGTCCTCGCAGGCGTTGCAAGCGGCGTCGAGCTCGGCATCGGCGGTGAGGACCTGCTCGGCCAGCGACACGTCACCGGTGGTCACGGCCTGTGTGGCAAGACGCATGGCCTCGGCCGCTTGGCCGGCCATCGCGGCCAGCTGCTCGCCGAGCGCCACGAGCTCGCCGTGGAACGCTTCACGCATCTGATCTACCCTAACCGGACATACCCGCGCGTGCGTGCTCGGGAACGGTCCGATCCGCCCGGGCGGGGGCGCGGCCCAGGTCTGCGAACCTCAGTCGGCCTTGCGCGCGTCCAGGAAGCGGCGGCGACCGATGTCCAGGTCCACGATCGGCTCCGGGTAGGACAGCGCGCGGCGCTGGTCGTCCGGGAGCTTCCACGGCGCGTGCACCGCCGGGCCGTCGACGTCGCGCAGTTCCGGCACGTACCGCCGCACGTAGTCCCCGCGGGGGTCGTAGCGCTCGGCCTGGCGCAACGGGTTGAGGACCCGGTTGGGCCGGGTGTCGGTGCCGGTTCCGGCCACCCACTGCCAGTTCATCTGGTTGTTCGCCACGTCCCCGTCCACCAGGTGCCACAGGAAGTGCCGGGCACCGTTCGCGGCCGGCACCTGGTGGTGGACGTCCCGCCACGCCACCTGCCGGACGAACTCCTGCGCGCCTGGGTGCGGGTCCCCACCCGGTGAACCACCTCGGTCGGCGAGACCGTGCCGAAGTGCAAGTGGGGCGACAGCCGCGAGGTCCGATCCCCGGCGAGGTCGTCGTGCCCGGACGAGTAGCCGTCGACCAGTTCGTCCGCCCATTCCGACAGCAGACGCCGACCGTTGCGCTCCCCACCCCGGACCAGGTCCTCGGCCGGGTCGCCGGAGCTGATCTCAGCGACCTCGGGAACCTCTCCCGGGTCGACGTCGGGCATGCGCAGCCGGTCCGGTGGGGGCAGCGGTGAGCGCTGACCGGTCTCCTGCCAGCGCCGGAGGTACGGGCTGAACACCGCGAAGTGCGCGCCGACGCCGGACGGGTGATCGCACCGGGCGCCACGGCGGTGATCAACGCGTCGTGCAGGTGCACCCTCGCGTCGAGCTCGTCGACCAGCGCGTCCTGCCTGCGCCGCGCCTGACCGCTGACGTCGGCGGCCAGGTGGACGTCGGTGACGTCGTGCTCGGCGACCACTGCCGCCAGCTCCCGCAGCGGATCGCCGCGCCGGACGATCAGCGCGGCACCCCGTTCGCGCAGGGCCTCGTCCAGGTCGGCCAGGCTGCGGGTCAGGAAATCGACTCGGTTGGGCCCGGCGAACCCGCTCGCGGTGATCGCGGGGTCGAGGACGAACAGCGGGATCACCCGGTCCGCGCCGGTCGCCGCGGCGTGCAGCGCCGGGTTGTCGTGCACCCGCAGGTCACGGGTGAACAGGGCGACGGCGGCCGTCATCGGAAGGCACCTCACGGGTCTCGGTCGTGCAGGTCCAACAGCATGCCCGAATCGTTCGGGCGAGACCTGCCCGCACGCCGCGGCGAGTCGGCGACCTGCCCTTTCCCGGTCTCGTTTTCGGCGCGATCGTCCGCAACATCACGAGCGCGCCGATCCACGGCGCTCGAACCCCGCGCCGAACGCGAACGGAGGTGCGCTCACTCGGTTCGGACGGACCAGTGGCTGAGCGCGATCAGCGCTGCGGCCAGGGCCGCGGTGGTGAAGAAGGCCGCGCCCTCGCCGAGCGCGAGGCACAGCAGGGACAAGCCCACCGTCGTGAACGTCAGCGCTCTGCGGGTGGTCCCCCAGTCGCGGAACCGGGTCCGGGGGTGGGTCAACTCGCCGGCCAGCGCGGGATCGTCGGTGCGCAGCTGCCGTTCCATCTCTCCGAGGATGCGGATCTCGTGGCGTCGAAGCATGGCGTCCTCCGGCGGTCGGCAGGCCTGGTGAGGCAACCATGCGGACCCCGCCACCGGCACGGGTAGGGCCGATAGACCCTCCCTCCGGCGCCCGGGACGGGAACAGGTGAGCGGCCTGGCCGAGCCGGAGCGCGTTCGTGAAGAATCTCCGGTGCCGCCTCGGGCTCGACCGGCTCTGGCTGACGTCTACTGATTGGGAAACGACCTATGCGGACTGTTCCGTTCGGAACGACCGGTGCTCTCGCCCCCAACGTCATCTCCGGGCTGATGCGCATCGCGGACAAGACCGATGAGCAGATCCGCGAGCTCTACACCACGGCCCGCGAGGCCGGGATCGACTTCTTCGACCACGCGGACCTCTACGGCTTCCGGCACCCGGGCGGCGGCACGCACCACTGCGAGCGGAGGTTCAACGAGGCGTTGGGGCTCTCGGCGGCGGAGCGCGAGCAGATCACGCTGCAGACCAAGACGAGCATCGTCGACGAGCAGTGGCACTACGACTCCTCCTACGAGCACATCGTGTCGTCCGTGGAGGATTCGCTGCGGGCGCTGGGCACGGACTACGTCGACGTGCTGCTGCTGCACCGCCCGGACGCGCTGGTGGAGCCGGACGAGGTGGCGCGGGCCTTCAACGAGCTCGAATCCGCCGGGAAGGTGCGGAGCTTCGGCGTCTCCAACCACACACCGCGGCAGATCGACCTGCTGAAGACCGCTGTGCGGCAGCCGATCGTCACCAACCAGGTGCAGCTGTCGGTGACGCACGCGACGATCGTGGCGCAGGGCCTGGCCGCCAACATGGCCGTCGACGACGCGCTCACCCGCGACGGCGGTGGTCTGCTGGACCACTGCCGCATCAACGGGATCACCGTCCAGGCGTGGTCGCCGTTCCAGAAGGGCGCCCAGGGCGGGGTCTTCCTGGGAGACGAGGAGTTCCCCCGGCTCAACGCGATGCTCGACGAGCTCGCGGTCAAGTACGGCGTCACGCCCCTCGCGATCGCCACGGCGTGGATCACCCGCCACCCGGCCGGCATGCAGGTGGTCCTCGGCACCACGACCCCGCAGCGCATCACCGACGCCGCCGCGGGCTCGGACATCCGGCTCACCCGAGGCGAGTGGTACGGCCTCCTCCAAGCAGCAGGCCACCGCGTCCCGTGAAGCGGGCACCCGTGGGAATGAACGACACGATGCAGGACGCTGCGCTCGGCCGGGGAAGATCTGGTCTTGGTGCTGTTCGAAGAACCGGGCGGAGATGCGAACCGAATTGCAAGCAGTGGGTGAACTCGCGCGCTGGACGTGGGTCGATCGGGTCGCGCGGGTGGTCACCGAGGTGTTGGCGCCCTCCGTGGTCGTGACGGTGTTGCCGTTGGTCGTGGCGTGGCAGGCGACCCGTGCCGTCGGGCCGACGCTGGGATGGGGGCTGCTGGTGGCGCTGACCAGCAGCGTGCTGCCGATGGCGCTGATCGTGTGGGGTGCGCGTTCGGGGCGGTGGGACGGCCATCATGTCCGCGACCGGAAGGGCAGGCTCGTACCCTTCCTGGCGCTGATCGTGCTGAGCAGCATCGGTTCGGCGCTGCTCGTCGTTCTGGGTGCGCCGTGGATGCTGGTGGCGCTGGGCCTCACGATGGTCGCCGCCCTGTTCGTCACCGGAACGATCACGATCTGGTGGAAGGTGTCCTTGCACGCCGCCGTGGCCGCCGGTGCAGCGGTGGTGCTGGTGGTCCTGCACGGCCCGGCGTGGGTGCTGTCATCGCTGGTCGTCGCGGCGATCTCGTGGTCGCGGGTTCGGCTTGGTGACCACACGACGGCGCAGGTCGTGGGCGGTTCGGTCGCGGGTGCGGTTGTTGTCGGGGGTCTGTTCGCCGTGTTGGTGTGACGGCTCGTCGGTCAGCGGTTGTGGGGTGTGAAGTCTTGCCGTTCGAGGACCAGTGCGACGAGGACTCCTGCGAGCAGGCCCCAGAACGCGGAGTTGATGTTCAGGGGGTTCACGCCTGAGACGGTGACGAGGAAGGCCAGCAGGGCGCCGAGGGTGAAGTTCGTGCTGAACGCCGTGACGAAGGCGCCCTGCAAGGCGCGGAGCATGGCCAGGCCTCCCAGCACGGCGATGAACGCCGGGGGCGTGGCCAGCATGAAGCTGACGAACGCCGGGGCGAACAGGCCGACGACGATCGCGCCGATCCCGCACACGATGCCCGCCGTGTACTGGCGGGAGCGTGCGGTGGAGGCGACCAGCAGGGCGTTGGTCGGACCGGTCAGGCAGGTCGAGACCGCGCCGACCGCGGCGGCCGGCAACGACCAGAGCCCGCACAGGACCGCTGCCACGTTCGTCGGCGGCTCGTGACCCGCCTGCTTGAGAACCGCTGTGCCCTGGCCGTTCTGGACCACCAGGACCGTGATCGCCAGCGGCACGACGAGCTCGGTGATCGCCCGCCAGGAGAACTCCGGGGTCTGCAGCATCGGCTGGGCGAGCCACCCCGCGCTGTCCAGGGCGAACCGGCCCGACGCGGCGACGGCGAGCGCGCCGGCGGCCAGCGCGCCGAGGATCGGCGGGACGATCCGTCCCGCGCGGGGAAATGCGCTCAGCAGCGCGAAGACTGCGATCATGGGCACGGCGACGCCGATGTCCGACCCGGTCGCGGTGACCAGGTCGAGCCCGAACCGCAGGAACACACCGGCGACCATCGCCATCACGATCGGCATCGGCAACGCGGCCATGATCGTGCGCACCCAGCCGGTGAGGCCGATCGCGAGGATCAGCAGCGCGGTCACGACGAAGGCGCCCAGGACTTCCGGCCAGCTCAGGTGGTTCAGCGACGCGCCGACGACCACGGTGCCCGGGATCGTCCAGAAGAACGCCAGCGGCTGCCGGTACACCCAGGACGCGATGGCGGTGAGGATGCCGTTGAGGAAGAACACCCCGAACACCCACGACGCCAGCTGCGCCGAGCTGAGACCGCCGTGGGTGCCCGCCGAGAGGATCACGGCGATCGGGCCGCTGGCCGAGAAGACGAGACCGACGGCCCCGCCCGCGACCGACGCCCCGCTCAGGTCCCGCAGCACCCGGCGCGGGCCGGTGGCGGGGGAGGCGGGGCGTTCGAACCGTTCCCGGTGGACCGGCTTCTCGGTGTCGGCGTCGTCGAGCGTGCTGGTCACGAATCCCCCTCGGGCAGAGAAGATGCCGGGCGTCCACAACGGACACCCGGCATCGGTGGAGTCCTGCTGAGAGCTGCTGAGCCGTGCGGCGGTAGCGGTGCTTCGGGTGTGGGGCTCAGCGCGCACCGCCGCGGGTTCGGAGGTGGTTCTCCTGCGAGGACGTGTCGACGTGGTGCATTGGCATGCACGAGGCGGCGCGCCCGGGGCAGGAGGACCGCCTCAGGTTCGGCTATCCGCACCGCCACGCACGGCGATGACTCAACGAGAAGCTCAGCCGGTGATCTTGTTCGGGTGCACTGCCAGGGGCGTGACCTCGATGTTCATGTACGGGAACAGCGGAAGCCCCGACAGCACGGAGTGCAGCTCGTCGTGGTCGGCGAGGTCGACGACCGAGACGTTCGCGTACTCGCCCGCGATCCGCCACAGGTGCGGCCACTTGCCTTCGCGCTGGAGCTTCTGGCTGTACTCCTTCTCCCGCGCGAGGAGGTCGGCGCGCTCCTCCGGATCGAGGTCCGGCGGGAGGTTCACGTCCATGCGGATGTGGTAAAGCACGAGTGTTGTCTCCTGTGGACTGGTCGGTCAGGCCGGGTCGAGGACGAAGCCGTACTCGATGGTCTCGCCACCGGAGACAGGCTTCGGGTCGAGCATCAGCTCGGGCTTGACGGCCGAGGCGATGTCATCGTCGTTGTGCTCGTCGCCGGGGAAGTACAGCTGCGCCGTCAGCAGCTCGTGGCCCGGCGCCGACACCTTGACGTGCAGGTGCGCCGGACGCCACGCGTGCCAGCCGGCCGCGGAGATGAGCTTGCCGCAGGCCCCGTCGGTGGGGATCTGGTAGGGAGCGGGGCGCACCGTGCGGATCTCGAAGTTCCCGTCGGCGTCGGTGGTGAACGACGCGCGCAGGTTCCACTCCGGGATGTTCGGCGCGAACTGCGAGTAGTAGCCGTCGGCGTCGGCGTGCCACAGCTCCACCTTCGCCCCCGCCAGCGCGGAGCCGTTGGTGGAGGTGACCTTCCCGGTCCAGGTCAGCGGCGTGCCCGATTCGTTCTCCCGCATGGGGACCGACCCGCTGGAGCCCTGTTCGGGGGCGTCCGGGACGTAGTACGGGCCCTCGATGGTGCCCTTGTTGCCCTCGCGGTGTTCGGTGGCGACCTCTTCCACGACGTGCTCGACCCAGACGTCGAGGAACAGCGGCCACTCGCCGTCCTCGCCGACGCTGATCAGCCACGCCTTGAGGGCGTTGTACTCGTCGTAGGTCACCTTGTGCTTGCGGATCGTCTCGTGGACGGCCTCCAGCACCTCGCGGGCGAGGGTGCTGACGCGCTCGGGCGGTGTGTTCTCCACGCCGACCAGCTTGTCGCTCTTGAACCGCTCGGTCGCGTTGGCGCCGGAAGCGGCGGCGGTGGCCGAGTCAGATGCGGTGGTCATGGGAATCCTCCTCGATTCGTGGTGGGTCAGGAGTCCTGGCGGTAGTGCCGGAGCTTGTCGGGGTCGAGCTCGGCGCCGAGACCGGCGCCGGGGCGGACGGTGAGCTCACCGTCGCTGATGCGCAGCGGTTCGGCCAGCAGGTCGTCGCTCATGTCCAGGAAGTTGGACAGCTCGCCGGCCCGGCGGGAGGTCAGCGAGTAGGCGGCGCCGAAGGCGACGCTGCACAAGGAGCCGAGCTGGCCGTCGATCTGGTTGCCCATCACGACCTCCAACCCGAGCCCCTCGGCGAGGTGGTGGGTGCGCTGGGAGCGGGTGAACCCGGTCCGCGCGGTCTTGATGCTCACCGCCGTGGCCGAGCCGCCGAGGATCTCGCGGGTGACGTCCGCGGGGGTGACGGCGGATTCGTCGGCGATGAACGGCACGTCGAGCTGCTGAACGAGCCAGCGCCGGCCGAGCACGTCGTCGGCAGGGCACAGCTCCTCGGCGAAGACCAGGTCGAGGTCGGCCATCTCCTTCATGGCGCGCGCGGACTCGGCGGCCGTCCAGCCCCGGTTGCCGTCGACGTAGAGCTCGACGGAGTCGCCGAGCCCCTCGCGCAGCGCGCGCACCACGGCGGTGTCCAGGAACACCGGGCGGCGACCGACCTTGACCTTGAACGTGGTGATTCCGTAGTTGTCGCGCATCTTCTCGGCCTCGGCCAGCATCGCGGCCGGCTCGTCGAAGCCGAGCATGTGCGACACCCGCATCCGGTCGGTGAAGCCGCCGAGCAGCTCGGTCACCGACACGTCGAGGGTGCGGCCCAGCGCGTCCCACATCGCCATGTCGATGGCCGACTTCGCGGTCGGGTTCCCCACGGTGCGCTCGAGCCGGGCGTGCGCGGTCTCGCGGTCCAGGAGGCTCAGGCCCGCCAGCTGCGGAGCGAAGATCGAGTCGATGACGGCGACGATCCCGGCCTGGGTCTCGCCGTAGGTGAAGGGCCGGGGCGGCGCCTCGGCCACGCCGACCATCCCGTCGTCGGTGTGCACCCGCACCAGCACGTGCTCGGCGGCGTGCACCTCGCCGGAGGCGAACCGCAGCGGCTTGCGGTACGGGATGGCGAACGGGATCGCTTCCACCTGGGTGATCTTCATGAACCGGCCTCTGCTGGTGGTCGTGCGGACGGGAAGACGTCCTCGAGCTCGGCGAGGACGGTGTTGACCAGGGGCGAGCTGGTCTCGCGGTGCCAGGCCAGCGCGAGCTCGACGGTCGCCGCACCGGCGAGGTCCCGGAACACCACGCCGGCCAGCGGCAGCGAGCGCGCCGAAGCCGGCACGACCCCGACGCCCAGACCGCCCGCGACGAGCGCGAGCAGCGCCGCGGTCCCCGGGGCCTGGTGCTGCTGGTTCGGGGTGAACCCGGCGTCCCGGCAGCTGCGCAGCACCGCCGCGTGCACGACGGAGTTGCGCCCGTCGTAGGTCACCAGCGGCTCGGCCCGCAGATCGGTCGTGGCCACCACGGGCTCGACGGCCAGCCGGTGGTCGGCGGGCACTGCCAGCACCAGGGGTTCGACCTCGATCACGCGGTAGTCGATGTCGTCGCCGGTCACCGGCGGCCGGAGCACGCCGATGCCCAGCGAACCGTCGCGCAGCTGCTCGCACTGCTCGGCGGTGAGGAGTTCGGCGTGCACCTCCAGCTCGACCTGCGGCACGCGCTGGGCCAGCGCCCGGGCCAGGTGCGGCAGGTGGGAGAACGCGGCCGTGCCGGTGAACCCGACCCGGACGAGCCCCAGCTGCCCCTCTCCGATGCGCTGCACCCCGCGCACCCCGGCGTCCACGGCGGAGAGCACCCGCTGGGCCTCGCCCAGGAAGAACTCGCCCGCCGGGGTCACCCGGACCTGCCTGGTCGTGCGGGCCAGCAGCGCGACGCCGAGCTCGTCCTCCAGCTGGCGGACGGTGTGCGACAGCGCGGGCTGGGCGATGTGAAGCTGCTCGGCGGCGCGCCCGAAGTGGCACGTCTCGGCGACGGTGACGAAGTAGCGCAGGTGGCGAAGCTCCACGGCGTGCCTCCTCCCTCGTCCTCATCGCCGATTTTCTCACGGTAAGGAACCCGCTCATCGAAGACAAAGACTTGGTTTCGCTCGATTGATAAACGGCGTGGATGAATAACACCCTAAGCCAGGTCTGGGTATTTGCCTGGTGTGACCGGCACCACGAGGTGTCATGGTTCCCAGTCATGCCACGGCGGCCAGTTGTCGCCGCGAGGCCGATCAGAGTCGATCTGGGCCGTTGGAGGATCCATGACCGAGATGCTGAACCACGTGTCCGCCGTCGTCGCAGACGCTGTCGTGGAGGACCGCGAGGCCGGGGTGTACCGGGCCAATCGCCGGATCTTCACCGACGAGGAGATCTTCGAACTCGAGATGAAGCACATCTTCGAGGGCAACTGGATCTACCTCGCCCACGAGAGCCAGCTGCCGAACCCGGGTGACTACTTCACGACCTACATCGGCCGCCAGCCGGTGGTGATCACCCGCGACAAGGACGGCGAGCTGCACTGCCTGATCAACGCCTGCGCTCACCGCGGTGCGATGATCTGCCGCCGCAAGGCCGACAACCGGAGCACGCTGACGTGCCCGTTCCACGGCTGGACGTTCCGCAACGACGGCAAGCTGCTCAAGGTCAAGGACCCCGACGACGCCGGCTACCCTGACTCGTTCGACACCGACGGCTCGCACGACATGACCAAGGTCGCCCGCTTCGACTCCTACCGCGGCTTCCTGTTCGGCAGCCTCAACCCGGACGTGGCGTCGCTGAGCGAGCACCTGGGCGACACCACCAAGGTCATCGACATGCTCGTCGACCAGTCCCCGGACGGGCTGGAGGTGCTGCGCGGCGCGTCGACCTACACCTTCGACGGCAACTGGAAGGTGCAGGCCGAGAACGGTGCCGACGGCTACCACGTCACCGCCACGCACTGGAACTACGCGGCGACCACCGCCCGGCGCGGCACCGGCGAGTCCAAGAACAGCACCAAGACCCTCGACGCGGGCAGCTGGGGCAAGTCCGGTGGTGGCTACTGGTCCTACCCGAACGGTCACCTGTGCCTGTGGACCTGGGCGGGCAACCCGCAGGACCGTCCCCTGTGGGACCGCATGGACGAGCTCAAGGAGGAGTTCGGCGAGGCCAAGGGCGAGTTCATGGTTCGCGGCTCCCGCAACTTGTGCCTGTACCCCAACGTGTACCTGATGGACCAGTTCTCCACGCAGATCAGGCACTTCCGGCCGATCGCGCCGGACAAGACCGAGGTCACCATCTACTGCATCGCCCCCAAGGGCGAGAGCGCTGAGGCGCGGGCGTGGCGGATCCGCCAGTACGAGGACTTCTTCAACGCCTCCGGCATGGCCACTCCTGACGACCTGGAGGAGTTCCGCTCCTGCCAGCTCACCTTCCGCGCCACGGCCGCTCCGTGGAACGACATGAGCCGCGGTGCCGAGCACTGGCTCACCGGTCCTGACGAGGTCGCCGAAGCCCTCGACATGAAGGGCGTGATCTCGGCGGGCAAGAAGAACGAGGACGAGGGCCTCTACCCGGTGCAGCACGGCTACTGGCAGCAGACCATGCAGGACGCCATCGCCGCCGAACGCGCCGCCGAATCCCAGTGACCCCCTCTGCGCCAGGAGAGTTCCCGATGACCGTCCACGCTGACGCCACCGCCACCACCACCGGAAAGCCGATCACCCAGCAGGACATCGAGCAGTTCCTCTACCGCGAAGCCCGCTACCTCGACGACCGCGAGTTCGAGAAGTGGCTGGAGTGCTACGCCGACGACGTCGTCTACTGGATGCCCTCGTGGGGTGACGACGACCTGCTCACCGAGGATCCGCAGACCGACATCTCGCTGATCTACTACCCGAACAAGGGCGGCCTGGAGGACCGGGTGTTCCGCATCCGCACCGAGCGCTCCAGCGCCACCTCGATCCCGGAACCGCGCACCAGCCACAACATCAGCAACGTCGAGCTGATCGAGCGTCGCGGCGACATCGTGGACGTGCGCTTCAACTGGCACACCATGTACTTCCGGTACAAGACCGTGGACCCCTACTACGGGACGTCGTTCTACACCATCGACTTCTCCGGCCCGGCGCCGCTGATCCGCCGGAAGACCGTGGTGCTCAAGAACGACTACATCCACCACGTCGTCGACGTGTACCACATCTGAGCGAGGCGGCCATGACTCACCAAGTCGCGCTGTCCTTCGAGGACGGTGTCACCCGGTTCATCACGTGCGCTCCCGACCAGACCGTGGCCGACGCGTCCTACCGGCAGCGCATCAACATCCCGCTGGACTGCCGGGACGGCGCCTGCGGCACGTGCAAGGCGTTCTGCGAGTCCGGTGAGTACGACGGCGGGACCTACATCGACGACGCGCTCACCGCCGACGAGGCCGAGCGCGGCTACGTGCTGCCGTGCAGCATGTCCCCGAAGTCGGATCTGGTGCTGCGCATCGCCAGCACCTCGGCCGTGGCCAAGACGCAGGCGGCGACCTACCCCGCGACGCTCACCGCGCTCGAACGGCTCTCGGCGACCACGATGTCGGTCACGCTGAAGACGCCGGATCGCGACAAGCTGGCGTTCCTGCCCGGCCAGTACGTCAACATCGCGGTGCCCGGCACCGATCAGACGCGGTCGTACTCCTTCAGCAGCGCGCCCGACGAGGAGCACCTGAGCTTCCTGGTCAAGATCACCCCGGGCGGGGTGATGTCGGAATACCTCACCGAGCGCGCGAAACCCGGCGACGAGCTGTCGTTCACCGGACCGCACGGCAGCTTCTTCCTGCGCGAGACCGATCGCCCGGTGCTGCTGCTGGCCGGCGGGACCGGTCTGGCGCCGATCCTGTCGATCCTGCGCAAGATGCGGGCGTGCGGGTCCAAGCGCCCCGCGCACCTGATCTACGGCGTGACGACCGACGACGACCTCGTCGAGACCGACGCGGTGAACGAGCTCGCGGCCGACATCGAGAACCTCACCTGGGACTACTGCGTCGCCGACCCCGACAGCGCGGCCCCCAACAAGGGCTACGTCACCAAGCTGATCCAGGACGGGCACCTGCACGGCGGGGACGTCGCGGTGTACCTGTGCGGCCCGCCGCCGATGGTGGAGGCGGTGCGCAAGCACTTCGCCGACGACGGTTTCGAGCCGACCGGCTTCTACTACGAGAAGTTCGCCCTCGCCGCCACCGGTGCTCAAGAACCGGCGCCCGAGCCCGCTCCGGAACCGGAGCCGGAACCGGAACCGGAACCGGAACCGACCGCGGAGGTCGAGCCCGAACCCGAGCCGGAAGCCGAGCTCGTGCCGGAGGCGACCCCCGGCGGGAGCCGCACGGTCGCCGGGCAGAAACTCTTCCCGGACGTCGCGATCCCGGCCCTGCACGCCGGATTCGAGCGGTCGGCGGGGGAGGAGACGGTCACCGCGAGCCTGATCGCCGGGCAGCGGATCTGGCAGGGCACCGGCAGCGGGAGCCGCGCCCTCGATCCCGATGCGGGGCTGATCGAGAACGCCGAGGCGCGGTCCATCGCCGGGCAGGAGGTCCTGGCCCCGCCGTCCGACCTGGAACCGCTGTCCGCACCCGCGCCCGGCGGGTACGAGATCGGCGAGGAGCACCCGTCGGTGCACGAGTCGGACGCGGTGTTCGAGGCGCGCCAGGCGCTGGAACTGGGCGCGCTCGAACTCACCATCGGCAGACTCACCTCGCAGCAGCTGGCCGGATACCGGCTGCTCGCCGAGTCCGCCGTGCCCTACGTCGAGGGCGACCGGTTCGTCGACGCCGCCCAGTACACCGAGACCAACGCGGCCTTCCACGACTACCTGTTCACCCTCACCGGCAACGAGCACCTCCTGCAGGCCTACCGCGCGCTCGGCGTGAAGGGCCACATGGAGACGACGCTGCGCAACGCCACCTGGTGCCACCCGCGGTGCACGCAGGACCACCTCGACATCGTCAGCGCCTTCGAGGCGGGCGACCGCACGACCGCGCGCCGGCTGATCGCCGAGCACGCGGACCGTTCGAAGGTCACCACCCGGCGCGCCATGGCCGACGCCGAGTCGGCGAAGCGACCGCGATTCACCACCCCGGGGCGCTTCGACGGCAAGGTCGTCGTCGTGACCGGCTCGGCCCAGGGCATCGGGGAGTGGACCGCGCGCCGGGTCGCCGCCGAGGGCGGTGATCTCGTGCTCGCCGACCGGTCGGACCTCGTCGAGGACCTCGCCGAGGAGCTGGCGGGCGTGCCCGTGGTCGCCGACCTGGAGACCTGGGAGGGCGCGCAGGCGGTGGTGGACGCGGCGATCGGCCGCCACGGACGCATCGACGTGCTGATCAACAACGTCGGCGGGGCGATCTGGTTCAAGCCGTTCACCGAGTTCACCCCGGAGCAGATCGAGGCCGAACTGCGGCGGTCGCTGCTGACGACGCTGTTCACCTGCCGGGCGGTGCTGCCCTCGATGAGCGAACGCGGTACCGGTGCGATCGTCAACGTCTCCTCCGCCGCCACGCGCGGCGTCCACCGCATCCCGTACTCGGCGGCCAAGGGCGGCATCAACGCGGTCACCGCGTCGCTGGCCCTGGAATGCGCCGACTCGGGAATCCGCGTGGTCGCCACCGCGCCCGGCGGGACGGAGGCACCGCCCCGGCGGATCTCGCGCGGCGGGTCCGCGCTGGAGACGGACGAGGAACGCGCCTGGTTCCAGGCCCACATCGACCAGACCGTGAGCACCTCGCTGATGAAGCGCTACGGAACGCTGGACGAGCAGGCCGCGGCGATCACCTTCCTCGCTTCCGACGAGGCGTCCTACATCACCGGCAGCGTGCTGCCGGTCGCAGGCGGCGACCTCGGTTGACGCCGGTCGGGACGGGGGCGAGACGCGCCCCCGTCCCACCTCTCGCACGTGCGGCCGCGCGCCGCCGGTTCGGCCTGATCAGGCCGCTTTCCTCCCTCCGACGAATCGGGAGCCCCCCATGTCCGAAACCGACTCAACGATGCGTCGGCGCCAACGAACCGTCTCCTGGGTCGTGGCCCTGTCCACCATCGTGCTCGTGTTCGACGGGTACGACCTCGTCGTCTACGGCACCGTCCTGCCCACCCTGCTCAAGGACCCGACCCAGCTCGGAGCGATCACGCCCGGGCAGGCCGGCACCCTCGGCAGCTACGCGCTCATCGGAGTCCTCGTGGGCGCGCTGGTCGCGGGTACCCTCGGCGACCTGATCGGCCGCCGCCGGATCATGCTGATCAACCTCGCGTGGTTCTCCATCGGGATGGGCGCGACCGCGCTCACCCAGAGCGTCGCCGCCTTCGGCATCGGGCGCTTCGTCACCGGTATCGGTGTCGGCGCGCTGGTGGCGACGGTCGGCCCGCTGGTGGCCGAGTTCGCCGATCCCGGGCGGCGGAACCGGCTCAACGCCATCGTCTACAGCGGAGTGCCCGCCGGTGGTGTCCTGGCCGGTCTGCTGGCCCTGGTGCTCGACGACGTCGTCGGCTGGCGCGGGCTGTTCTGGATCGGTGCCCTGCCGATCGTGCTCGTGCTCCCGCTGGCGCTGGTGAAGCTGCCGGAATCGCCGAAGTGGCTCGCCTCGCGCGGCAGGATCGAGCAGGCGAAGGCGCTCGCCGAGCGCACCGGGATCGAGCTGCGGACCGAGCCCGCGGCACCGTCCGCCGGCCCCCGCGCGGGATTCCCCGCGCTGGCGTCGAAGGACCTCGCGTGGCCGACGGCGCTGCTGGGCACGATGAGCTTCGCGGGTCTCCTGCTGACCTACGGCCTCAACACCTGGTTGCCGCAGATCATGGCCAACAACGGCTACGGCAAGACGTACTCGCTGACGTTCCTGCTCGTGCTGAACCTCGGTGCCATCGTGGGCGGCCTGTTCGCGTCGCTGTGGGCCGACCGAGCCGGGGCCAAGCGCGTGGTCGCCACGACGTTCCTCCTCGCAGCGGGCACCCTCGCGCTGCTGCCGCTGAAGCTCCCGCTGGTCGTGCTGCTGCTGGCGGTCGCGGTCGCCGGGATCGGCACGATCGGAACGCAGGTGCTCATCTACGGTCTGGTGTCGAACTACTACCCGACCAGGGCGCGCGCGGCCGGTGTCGCGTGGTGCGCGGGCTTCGGCCGGATCGGCGGCATCGTCGGTCCCGTCGTCGGTGGTCTGCTCGTCGGGGCAGGTCTCGGCGGCACCACGGCGTTCTACCTGTTCGCCGCCGTCGCGGCCGGAGCGGCGGCGGTGACGTTGCTGGTGCCCCGCTCGCGCGATGAGGAGGAACCGGCGGAACGACCGCTGGCCGCAGCGGCGGCCGGCAGCTCGAACCCGGTCTAGGCTGTTCGGCGCCCGTCCACGGTGCACCGGCCGCGTGACTCGACCGTCGCCGGCGCGATGAGCCACCGTGGACGCACCGGGCGGCCTGGGACCAACGACGAGGTGGACGTGACACGACCAGCGCAGCCGCTGATCGGGCGGACCGAGCTCGTGGCCGGTCTGGAGCAGACCCTCCGGACCGGCCGGAGCCGTTTCGTGCTGCTCAGCGGGCCTCCCGGGATCGGCAGCTCGACGCTCGCCGAACACCTCGCCCGCCGCCACGACGGCCCCGTCCTGCGCGCCACGGCCGCGGAGTGGGAGGCCGAGCAGCCCGGATCCCTGCTGGCCCAGCTCTTCCCCGGTCTGCCGACGTCCAACCCGCTGGCCACGGCGGCCGAACTCGTCGCACGACTCGCGCCGAGCACGATTCTGGTGCTCCACGACGCCCAGTTCGGCGACCTGGACTCGCTGCGCACCCTCGCTTCGGCCCAGCGCCACCACCCGGACGCCGCGCTGCGCGTGGTGGCGACCTCCACCACCGGTGACCGCCGGGCATCCGCCGAAGTCCTGGACCTGCTGCCGCGCATCGCGACCGACGCACCGCGCATCCCGCCGCTGGACGCCGCGCAGATCAGCGAACTGGCCGCCGCGCAGGGAGTCGCGCTGCACCCGTCGATGGCCGAACGGTTGCGGCGGCACACCCTCGGCAGGCCGCGACCCGCCGCACAGCTCTTGGCGGAACTTCCCCGCGCCACCTGGTCGCAGTTCGAACCCACCTTGCCCGCGCCCGCTTCCGTCCAGGCCCTCGTGCGCGAGAGCCTCGCTTCGTGCACGCCGAGCGCGCGCGGGTTCGCCGAGGCCACCGCCGTGCTGGGCACCGACGCCCCGGTCCGCAACGTCATGTCCCTGGCCGAGCTCGACGGCGGACCGCTGCCGCTGATGGACGAAGCCACCGCCGCCGGCCTCGTCGCGCTGGCCCCGCGCGGGCTCACCTACGTCAGCCCGCCCGACCCGATGGTGCGCGCCGCCGTGCTCACCGTCCTCGGACCGGCGAGACGCGCGGCGCTGCAACGCCGGGCCGCCGAGCTGGTCGACGACCCGGTCCGGTCCCTGCGACTGCTGGTCGCCGCCAGTCCGGTGCCGGACGCCGAGGTGGCCGGTCGGCTCGAAGCGCTCGCCGGTGAGCGCGCGGCCGGAGGAGCCTGGGGGACCGCCGCGACCCTGCTCAGCGACGCGAGCCGGCTCACCGACGATCCGCAGCACCAGCAGGCGCTGATCACCCGCGCGGTCGACGCGCTCATCGGTGCGGGCGACGTCTTCCGCGCCACGGCGCTGATCCCCGAGGTCGAGAGCATCCGCGAAACCCCGCTGCGGGACGCCGTTCTCGGCTACCTCGCCATGGTCCGAGGTCGCGCGGCCGAAGCGGGCAGCAGGCTCCGGAGAGCCTGGGACATCGTCAACACCGACCGCGAACCCGAAACCGCGGCGCTGATCTGCCAGCGCTACGTGCTGGACGCGCTCTGCCGCTACGACGGTCGCGACCTCGTCCTGTGGGCGGATCGGGCCATCGAGCTGGCGGGCCCCAACACGCCGACCGCGGTCGAAGCCGAGGCCATCCGCGGACTCGGCCTGGCCGCGACCGGCAGCGTGACGCTGGGCCAGCGCCACTACGACGAGCTCACCGCCCGGCTGCGCCACGGCGCGCAGTGGCAGCGCGCCACGATGGCCCGCGGCTGGATCAACCTGATCACCGACCGGGTCGACGACGCCCGCGTCGACTTCGAGAGCTCCATGCCCACCGCCTACCTCGGCGGTTCCGCGCGGATCTCGTTGTGGGCCCGCGCCTGGCTCGCCAGGGTCCAGTTCCTCACCGGCGAGTGGAACGAGGCGCTGGCCACCGTCCGCGAAGCGATGGACATGCAGGAGCGCACCGGAATCCTGGTGACCGGCCCGCTGCTGCTGTGGACGGCCGCGGCGGTGCACGCGCTGCGCGGTGAGTTCGCCGAGACCGACGAGGTCCTGTTGGGGAGCGCGACCGGTGCGGGCGACTACCAGATCATGCGCGTCCCCAGCCAGCTCGCCCGAGCGCACGTGGCCGAGGCCCGCGCCGACTCCGACGGCGTGCTGCGCGCGCTGTACCCGCTGACCCGACCGTCACCGAGCACCAGCACCGACGAACCCGGCCACTGGCCCTGGCAGGACATGTACGCCCACGCCCTGGTCCTGCTAGGCCGCCTCGACGAGGCCGACGAGTTCCTGGTCCCGCACGAGAAGCTGGCCGCCAAGCGCGGCCACACCTCGATGCGCGCCCGTCTCACCGCGGCTCGCGGCCGGCTGCACGGCGCGCGGGGCGACGTCGGGGCCGCGTCGGCGGCGTTCGACGAGGCGCTGGAGCTGATCAGCGGGCTGCCGTTGCGCTACGACCAGGCCCGCATCAACTTCAGCTACGGCCAGACGTTGCGCCGCCTCCGGCGCCGCGCCCGCGCCGACGTCGTGCTCAGCGCCGCCCGGGACGGCTTCGCCGCCATGGGCGCCACCACCTACGTCGAGCGCTGCGACCGCGAGCTCAAAGCCGGTGGCGTGCACCGGACCCGGCCGGAACCGACCGCGGATGCCCTGACCCCGCAGGAGGAATCGGTCACGCGGCTGGTCGCCCGGGGACTGTCCAACAAGGAGGTCGCGGCGGAGCTGTTCCTGTCCAGCAAGACCGTCCAGTACCACCTCACCCGCGTCTACGCGAAGCTCGGCATCCGCTCCCGCGCGGAACTCGCCGCCCGCAACAACCCCGGCCTGCCTCAACAGGACTGAGTCCGCTGCTTGATCAGCTCAAGCACGTCGCGGAAGGCGGGGTTGTCGCTGTCGTGCAGCCACTCGAAGAGCACCATCTCGGTGGTGACGACGTCGGCGCCGTGGGAGTGCATCCGGTCGAGCGCGCGCTCGCGGTCGGACTCGACGCGACTGCCGACGGCGTCGGCGACCACGGCGACGTCCCGGCCTCGTTCCAGCAGCGCCAGGACCGTCTGCAGGACGCACACGTGCGTCTCGCACCCGGTCACGACGACGGTGCCGGGCCCGGGGTCGAACCCGGCGGCGAAGGACGTCTTCGGCTGGGCCGGTCGCGGCAGCAGCTCGGCGATCTCGCCGACGGTCGCGCCCAGTCCTGCGGGGTTCTGCTCGCTGGCCCGGACGTCGACGCCCAGCCGCGTCGCGGCGCGGAGCAGCCGCGCGTTGTCGTCCAGCACGGCGGAACCGCCCGCGATGGCCGGCATGAGGCGTTCCTGCAGGTCCACGACCAGCAGGACCGAGGAGTTGGCGTGCAGCAGCGGCATGGCACCAGCCTAGGCACGACCTCCCGCGACGGCTTCCCGGCGACGCGCCGTCAGGCGGTGCGCACGGTGCCGAGCTGGGTGCGGTGGAGGTTGGATTCGGTGAAGCGCTGGGAGACCGAGCGGATGATGTCGGTCATGGCCGAGGCGGCCGGTGTCGGTGGCCTGCTCGCGTTGCGGGCCAGCAGGATTCGCCGCGTCGGGGCGGGCACGTCGTCGGCGAAGTGCACGAGCCGCACGTCGTGGCGGCGGTTGGTCAGCGCCAGGCGCGGTGCGATCGCGATCCCCAAGCCGGCGGCCACCATCGCCTGCGCCTCCTGGTAGTCGTGCGATTCGTAGGAGATCTTCGGGTCGAAACCGGCGAGCCGGCAGCTGCGCCGCAGCACCTCGGCGACCGGGTGGTTGTCGGCGCGGATGATCCACTCCTGGCTCGCCAGGTCGGCCAGGCTGATGCGCGGTTCCTCCAGCAGCTCGGAGTTGGCGGGCACGACCAGGACGGTCGGGTCGTCGAGGAGGTGCTCGACGTGCAGCGCCTGCTCGTCGATGCGGTTCCAGTCGTAGTCCCACAGCAGAGCCAGCTCGATCTCGCCGGTGTCGAGGAGTTCGAGCAGCTCGGCGAACAGCGCGGAGCGCACCGCGGTCCGCATCCCCGGGTGCTTGCGGGAGAACCGGGTCAGCGCCAGCGGCAGCAGCGAGGCGCTGGCGGTCGGGAACGAGCCGAGGCGCAGCGTGCCCTGGTCGAGCTGGGCCAGCGACTCCAGATCCGCTTGCGCGCCGCGGAGTTCGCGGCGGATGGCACGGCCGCGCTCGGCCAGCGCGTGCCCGGCGTCGGTGAGCCGGACCCCGCGTGGCAAGCGGTGCAACAGCGGCTGACCGACCTCCGCTTCCAGGCGGGACATCTGCTGCGACGCGGCGGACGGGGTGATGGCCAGCGCGTCGGCCGCGGCGGTGAGCGAACCGAGTTCGGCGGCCTCCACCAGCAGCAACACCCTGCGGACGTCGAGCACCGAGCCTCCCAAGAGCCTTCAGCTCTGCTTAAGCCAGCCTAAGTACATGAACATTGTACTGAAGTCGCTGGTCTTGTCAGGGTGAGCGCCAACGATTCGGATCGAGGAAGAAGGTTGGCGTGCACGTTCCGGCAACGCTGGTCCGCGGCGGCACCAGCAAGTGTTGGTTGTTCGACGAAGCCGAGCTGCCCACGTCGGTGAGCGACATCGAGGCGCTGCTGGTCAACGCCTACGGCGCCGCCGATCCCGTCCAGCTCGACGGCATCGGCGGTGCCACCCCGACCACGTCGAAAGCCGCGGTCGTGCGGCCCTCCGGCACGCCCGGCGTGCACGTGGACTACCTGTTCGCGCAGGTCGGGATCGGGGTCGGGCGCGTGGAGTGGGGCAGCAACTGCGGCAACTGCGCGACGGCGATCGCGCTGTGGTCGGTGGCCCGGGGACTGGTCCCGGTCAGCGGTGACCGCACCCGCGTGGTCATGCGCAACACCAACACCGGCGCGGTCCTGGAAGCGGAAGTGGACACGCCGCACGGGAAGGTGCCGGAGTTCGGCACCCAGACCGTTCCGGGGACCCGAGCCGGGGGAGTGGCGGTCGGGCTGACGTTCCTGAGCCCGGCCGGGGGCACCACCGGCGCGCTGCTGCCCGCGGGCGAGGTGCTCGAGGAGTGGGAGGTCGACGGGATGCGGGCCCGGGTCACGATGATCGACGCCGGTGCGCCGATGGTCCTGCTGGACGCCGAAGGCCTCACCGGCGCCGAAAGCCTGCGCGAGATGGGCGACCTCGTGGAACCGCTGCGGCGGTTCCGGCACCGCGCGGCCGAGCGCATGGGTCTGGGCTCACCCGGTGCGGTCGTCAGCGACGCGGTGCCGAAGGTCGGCATCGTCGGGCCGCCGCGCGCCTACCGGACCCAGCTGGGCGACGAGGTCGCCGCCACCGAGCACGACGTCTCGGTGCGGATGCTGTCGATGAACGCCCCGCACCCGGCGATCGGGCTCACCTCGGCGGTCGGCGTCGCGGTCGCCAACCTGCTCGACGGTTCCGTCGTCCGCTCGGCCTCCAGCGCCCCCGGCGCGACCGAGCTCCGGATCGCCACCTCAGCCGGTGTCATCGCCGTCACCAGCGGTGATCTCACCACGTCGGGCCCTCGGCGGGTCACCGTCCGCCGCGCCGCCCGCATCCTCTGCGCGGCCGACATCGTGGTTCCCGAGTCGATTCCCGCCTAGCATTCCGCCTGATTCCCACCTCAAGGACAAAGATGTCTGCTGAAATGATCTCCATCGGCGCGCTCGGCGTGATGTTCGTCGTCGCGACCCTGTTACCGATCAACATCGGGATCCTGGCCTTCATCGGTGCGTTCGTCGTGGGCACCGCCTCGCTCGGGCTCACCGAGGACGAGATCTTCGAGGGTTTCCCCGTCTCGTTGTTCGTCACGATCGTCGGTGTCACCTACCTGTTCTCGGTGGCGCAGCGCAACGGCACGATCGACCTGCTGGTGCGGGTCGGGATCAGGCTCGTGCGCGGCAAGGCCGCGCTGGTGCCGTGGGTGCTGTTCGGCGTCGCGGCGGTGCTCACCGCCTTCGGCACCTTCACCCCGGCCGCGGTGGCGCTGCTGGTGCCGGTCGGCATGAACTTCGCCTACCGCTACGGCATCAGCCAGCTGATGATCGGCATGATGGTCATCAGCGGCGCCCACGCCGGGGCCTTCTCGCCGATCGCGGTCTCGGGCGCGCTGGTGCTGGGCATGGTCGGCAACACCCCGCTCGCGGTGTCCCCGTTGGCGCTGTTCCTGGCCAGCTTCGGGTTCAACGTGCTGTTGTCGGTGCTGACCTTCCTGCTGCTGCGCCGCAGGACCCCGGAGGCCTCTGCCGAGTCGGTCGGGGAGGACGTGGAGTCCGCGGCCGAGCCGAACGTGACGTGGCGGCAGGGGCTCACGCTGGTCGCGCTGGCCGCGCTGGTGGTGGGGGCGCTGGTCTTCCACCTGGAGATCGGGTTCCTGGCCCTGGTCGCGGGCGCGGTGCTGGCGCTGGTGGACATGAAGAACCAGTCCAAGGCGGTCGAGGGGATCAGCTGGTCCACCATCCTGCTGGTCGCGGGCATGGTGACTTACGTGGAGATCCTGGAGAAGGCGGGCACGATCGAGACGATCTCGCACGGCGCCGCCGGAATGGGAGCTCCGCTGTTCGTCGCGCTGCTGCTGTGCCTGGTCGTGGCGGTGGTGTCGGCGTTCGCCTCGTCGACGGCGATCCTCACCGCGATCATCCCGATCGCCGTGCCGCTGCTGCTGGCCAGCCACCTCAGCGCGGTCGGTCTCGTCGCGGCGCTGGCGATCTCGACGACGATCGTGGACACCTCGCCGTTCTCCACCAACGGTGCGCTCGTGCTCAGCAACGCCCGAGGCGTCGACCGGGAGAAGTTCTACAAGCAGATCATCGGCTACACGGCGGGAATCGTGGGAATCGGGCCGGTCCTGGCCTGGAGCTTCCTGGTCGTGCCCGCATCCCTCTGAGCTCGGTGAGCACCGCCGGCGCGGGACTTCCGTGCCGGCGGTGCTGTCAAGTCGGGAGGTTCTGCGCCGGCAGCACCCAGGCCCGCACGTGCCGGACGAGGGCCACGAGGCGTTCGGTGGTGGCGTGGGTGGGGTCGACGAGGCGGCGTTGCAGCAGTTCGCGGCCGGAGGCGTGCACCATCCTGGCGGTGTACTCGGGGTCGGGCATGCGCGGGAAGGTGCGTTCGAGCTCCTGCTGGAGGAATCGCAGGACGAGCTCTTCGGATTCGGCGAGCCGCTGGTGCAGTTCCGGGGGAGCGCCCTGGGGCGGGAACAGGAACAGCCGCCAGGTCGCGGGGCGCTCGTCGACGGCGTTGAGCACGCCGCAGAACGTGCCGACGAGCCGGTCGTCTTCCGGGATTCCGCCGAGCTGCGAAGTCACTCGCGCGAACTGGATGCCCGCTCGCTCGGACTCGCGGTCGACGAGCGCGACGAAAAGGCCCGCGATGTCGCCGAAGAGCTGGTAGAGCACCGGGCGGGTGATGCCCGCGGCCTCGGCGATGCGGTTGGGCGTCGCGGCGTGGAATCCCTCCGCGTCGACGATGTCGTGCGTGACGTCGAGGATCTGCTCGCGGCGGTCGGCCGCGCTCATCCGCTTGCGCGCGCTGGGGGATCCGCTCACCCTTGACACTCTAACTGACAACCTGTCAGTCTGAATTAACAGGTTGAAAGTTGAGGTGTCGCAATGGCGCTCCACCATCCTGAACTCGCCGACCGCGTCCGCGCACAACACCGGCGGATTCCCGATCTCTACGGCTCGATCGACTTCGACCGCACCCCGCACCGGTTCACGACCGACCCGCAGGTGAGGTCCGACCTGCCCGCCTGGGTCGCCGATCGCGACTCCGTCCTCGCCGACGAGCGGGCCGTCGAGCTGATCCGGACCACCACCATGCTCGGCGACGTCGTGGCCGACCCCTACGCGGCGCTGGCGAAGCAGCACGGCGCCAAGAGCTTGATCGACATGCTGCGCAAGGCGTGCCGGTCGGGCGTCGATTCCGTGGCCGACGCGCCCGACGAGCTGCGCGCGTTCGTCGAATCGATGGAAGCGACGCCGGATTGGCTCGAGGTGGAGCTGGTCGAGGAGGGCGCGCGGCAGCTGCGCATCGGGGCGGCGTTCCTGTCCCCCTACATCACCCGCGGCGCGTTCCTCGCGACCTTCATCAACACCTACGCCGCCCTCCCGATGGCGCTGACCGGCGCGCTCACCGGTCGCCGGGCCTCCCGCCGGGTCAACGAGACCGCGAACTTCTTTGCGGTGACGACGTTGCCGGGAGCCCTGGAGCGCTACGGGGAGGGCTTCCAGGCCGCAGCCATGGTGCGGCTGATGCATTCGATGGTGCGCTGCAACGCGCTCACCAGCCCCGAGGGCTGGGACCCCGAGGTGTACGGGGTGCCGGTGCCGCAGGTCGACCAGATGCCGGCCGGTCTGTTCAACATGTACCTGGCGGCGGTGCTCGCCAAGAGCGCCGGACGCGACGAGTTCTCCCCGCGCGAGCGCGCGATGCTGGAGTTCAGCCGGTACCGGTGCTTCCTGCTCGGACTGCCCGAAGAGCTCCTGCCCACCACGGCGTCCGGGATCATCGAGGTCTTCCACGCGCGGGCGGCGACGCTGCGCCGCGGCTTCGACGACGCGACCTGCGGGGAGCTGGTCCGCTCCACCATGACCGCCGACCTCCGGCAGGGGAACTCGTTGCTCGACCAGGCCGCCGAAACCGTGGAGCGCAGCTGGAGCCGGGCCTTCTTCCTGGGGATCTGCGGCGGTGACCTCAAGCGGGCGGAAGCCATGAGCGTCCAGTTCGGACCGGTCGACGCCGCGTGCGTGGCCGCCACCGCGCCGTTCGTGCTCGGACGGTTCGTGGCGATGTCCGTCGTCGCCGGCCAACCCCTCCTGCGGGGGCTGACCGACTGCTACACCACGCGCGTGGTCAAGCAGCGGCTCGCCGAATACGGAAATCCCGAGTACGCCACCGATGCCGCCACGTACCCCCGCAAGGCAACCAGGAGTGCGACCTGACCCGGGGTTCCGATCGCCGAGACCGAGGGATGCGTGACGGGCGCCCGGTTTCACCGGGCGTCGGGCGCGGTCGAGGTGACTCGTCCGCACGACGTTGGTAGCGTGTTGGGAAATGCCCGCCGTGCAGGCGTTGTCGTGAATCCTGGTCGGCGCGGGCGCACGTAGGGTGACTCCTCGGCCGACCGGATCGCGGTGGAGCGGAGTCACATTCGCCCCGGCTGGCGCAGAAGCCACTCCGTTCCCGCCTGTCTCAGCCCGCGCCTCCGGAGAGGCACCGTTACCGACGTCCCGATCTTCACCCGGAAGGCTGATGAGTTTCCGGGTACTTAGTCCTGACCAGGCGTGGAGTGATGCACCCTACGTAAGAAAGCCTGGCGATCTTCGGGTGTGATACGGAGACTTTCGGCCATGGAGCAAGCCCCTACTCACACTCCGTACACGCCCGCCCAGTACCAGCGGGTGCGCAACGACTACCCCTTCAGCTATGACCCGTGGGGCTCGACCGGTCCGGCGGAGACCGAGACCGCGACAGCTGAACCGTCGAGCGACGAGGCTCCCCGGCCGTCGTCGATGGACAAGCTGGGCGAGCTGTTCAAGCAGACGCCTCGCCCCCGTCTTCCCGAGCACGTCGGTCTGAAGCGTTCGCCCAAGCGCCACGGCGTGACCGCCGTGGTCGTGGCCGCGGCGCTGTTGAGCAGCGGCGCCACCGCCGCCGCGACCTACGGGATCGCCTCCTACGCTTCGCAGCCCTCCGCGTCCCCGCAGGCGACCGCGGCTGCCGTGCAGCCCAGCGTCGTGTCGCTCGACCTCGCCGGCCCGGACAGCAAGAGCACCGGTAGCGGCGTCATCGTCGACGAGGGCGGGCGGATCCTGACCAACAACCACGTCGTGGCCAAGGCGGCGAACGGCGCCAAGCTCACGGTGACGTTCAACGACGGCAAGAAGGCGCCGGCCCGGGTCCTGCAGCAGGATCCCCGTGCCGATCTCGCGGTCGTCCAGGCCGACGGGGTGAAGGATCTGACGCCCGCGAAGCTCGCCTACGGGTCGGAGCCCGAGGTCGGTCAGCAGGTCATCGCCGTCGGTTCGCCGCTGGGCCTGCCCGGCACGGTCACCAGCGGGATCGTCAGCGCGCTGCACCGCACCGTCCCGACCGGGAACGGGTCCGGACTCGGCAACGCCATCCAGACCGACGCCGCGATCAACCACGGCAACTCCGGTGGTCCGCTGGTCAACATGGACGGCGAGGTCGTCGGCATCAACACCGCTGTCGCGGGCACCAAGAAGGGCGGCGAGGCGGCCGGACTCGGGTTCACCGTCCCGATCGACCAGGCTCGCGGGCTCGTCGACGGTCCTGCCCGGTAGTAGGAGGAGTCACCAACCGTGCCGGTGCGGGCCGACGCCGTGGTCCGCCAGGTGTTCGCGAATCTGCTTGCGGGCCCGGTGCAGGCGGCTCACCACGGTCCCGATCGGGACGTCGAGCACGATCGCGGCCTCCGCGTAGGAAAGTCCCTCGATGTCCACGAGGGCGATCACCCTCTTGTTCGGCTGTCGCAACATGCCGAGGGCTTTCTGGACGGCGTAGCCGAAGGAATCGTCAACGACGACGCTCTCCGGTGAGACGTGCGGTGCCGGATCGCTGATGGTCTCTTCGCGATCGCTGGTGCCGAAGATGAGCAGAGGAGTGCGACGGCGAACCCTGCTGACGTGGGTGTTGTGGAGGATCCGCAGCAGCCACGCACGTGGGAAGTAGCCGTCGAAACTCGTGATCCCGCGGTACGCCAGCAGCAGTGCGTCCTGAACCAGGTCCTCGGCGTCGGCGGGTTGGTCGGTGAGGGATCGCGCGACCCGCAGCAGCAGTGGGATCTCCGGGACTATGTACCGGTCGAACAGCTGCTGCCTTTCGACCACGGAGAAAGTGTCGGACTTGTCCACTGCCTCGACACCCCCTTCTTCGTGGAAGACACTTGCTCTTTGCGACCGGCCCGGCGCATCGTGGCCGCGTCCCGCGACACCGTTCAGCGCTACCGCGGACGGAGCTCGAGGTCTTCCATCCAATGCCAATCGTGTTGTTCTTCGGAGCGATCCGGCTTAATGCCAAGGATCCTGGGTATTCGAGGTGGCATTAAGGGCACAAAGTCACACGCCGAAGATGTGGACGAGTGCCTCCCGATGCGGGATCGAAGCTGAGAACTGCGGTGTAGAATGGGATTTGTCTGCACCCACGCGAGGTGAGAGCCGGGAAGGTGGTGTGCCGTGTCAGCATGGTTCCAACCCCTGCGGCGAGACCACCGGTCACAGCAGTGGGCGCAGCGCGCCAAGGATGAGCGCACCAGGCAATGCGTGGAGGCGCTTTCCCTTTTGCAGCGGTACATCGACCGGGACCTGGCTCCATCGGAGCTCGAGGAGTTCGAGCGCCACCTGGACTCGTGCCGGGGGTGCGAAGCGGAAACGAGGCTCTACCTCGACATCAAGCGCAGCCTCGCGGAGCGCAAGGGTTTCGTCGACCGCGCCGCATCGTCTCGATTGCGACAGTTCGCGATGGGTTTGCGCGACTGGGATTGAAATTCACCGACATCACGGCATTCTTGCGAACCACACGAGTGACAACGCGGCGGCCGCGACCATTGCGATGAGCGCGGAGAGGAAGAACCAGCTGCTGATGTCGACCGGAACGATCGGCGGCGTGACCGACTCGCCGATGTTGCTGTAGATGGCCTGCAACTGCGCTTCGTTGGCGGCGGTGAACGTCAAACCGCCGGTGTCCCGCGCGAAGCGTTCCAATTCCCGGGTGTCGAGCGGAACGTCCACGGGGCCCCTGGAGAGCTGGACCTTCCCGGTCGGCGTTCCCAGGGCGATCGTCGAGACCGGGACCTTGGCGGCGCGTGCGGCGTCGATCGCCGCCTCCGGCGGTGGGCCCGTGTTGCTCGCGCCATCGGAGAGCAGCACGATTCCCGCAGAACTACCGCCCGTGGTGCGCAGGGTGTTCAGCGCCGTCAGCACCGCCTGGCTCAGGGACGTGTTCGACTGGTACTGCAGCCTGCCGAGAGCGTCGGTGACCGCTTGGTGGTCCTGCGTGGGCGGGACGTCGACGTTGGCGGAGGCCGCGAAGCTGACCAGCCCCACCCGGGTGTCGTCCGGAACCGAGTCCAGGAAGTCCCGGACCGCGGACTTCATCACCTCGGAGCGGTTCGGCGGTACGTCGTTGGCCATCATCGACGGGGAGATGTCCACGGCCAGCATGACGACGCTGTCCCGCGACGGATCGGGCATCCGGACGGTCGGCCCGGACAGGCCGAGCACCATGATCAGGGTGGCGAGCAGCAGCAACGCGGGCGGCACGTGGCGGCGCCACGCCGGCCGCCGGGGCATCACCGAGGCGAGCAGGTCGAGGTTGGTCAGCGTGACCGTGTAGCGAAGACGCCGTCGCTGGACGAGAAAATAACCCACCGCCAGAGCAGCGACGAGCACGAGGAGCCACAACCAAGCCGGTGTCGCGAAGCTCAGACCACCCATGATGACCGCCGATAGCCGTATTGTCGGTGCCGCCGGAGCTGGAAGAAGCGCACCAGCTGGCCGATCCAGTCCTGATCGGTGCGGAGCTGCAGGTGCTCGGCTCCGGCGTTGCGGATGATGTAGGCGATCCGTTCCCTCTGCTGCCGGGCCGCCTCCTCGTAGCGCTCGCGCAGCTGGCCGTCGAGGGTGTCGACGGTCAGCCTGGAACCGGTCTCCGGGTCCTCGACCGCCAAGGATCCGACCGCGGGAAGCCGCATTTCGAGCGGGTCGACGAGTTCGACGGCCACCACCGTGTGGCGTTGGGACAGCCGGTGCAGTTCGTTGGCCCAACCCGGTTCGACCAGGAAGTCGGAGATGACCGCGATGAACCCGCGGCGACGTGCGACCGTCCCGACCTGGGTCAGGGCGGGCCGGAGGTCGGTGCGGCCGACGGGGCGTTCGGGACGGGCGCTGCGCATGTTGAGCTGCGCGATGCGGTGCAGGGTCGCCTGCAGGTGGATCTTGCCCGAGCGGAGCGGCCTGACCTCGGAATCGCCGTCGACGAGCAGGACCGCGCCGATGCGGTTCGCCAGCCACGTGGCGGCGAACCCGAACGCGGCAGCGCCGAACAGCGCGAGTTCCCGCTTCTCGCCACCCCGGGTGCCGAAGGACTGGCTCGCGGACAGGTCCACGACCAGCCACACGTCGAGCTCGTGATCCCGGATCGGGTCCCGGACGTGGGTGTGGGTCGTGCGGGCCGAGAGGTTCCAGTCGATCATGCGCACGTCGTCTCCGGGCACGTAGAGCCGTCCCTCACCGGCCTCGTCGCCCGGACCCGGGAAGAAGCCCTGGTAGTCGCCGTGCACAGCTCCGGCCAGTCGCTGCGAGATGAGCAGTTCCAGCTGAGCCAGCACCCTCCGGGTGGCGGGCTGCTCGTGGTGGGCCCGCATCAGGACCGACCCCACAGCGAAGACCTGGTCTTGGCCGGCCGGGGTTGGTGCACGCGATCCAGCAGCTTGTGGATGATGTCGTCGGCGGTGACGCCGTCCGCCAGCGCCTCGTAGGTCAGGACCAGCCGGTGCCGCAGCACCGCGGGCGCGAGGTGGTGGACGTCCTCGGGAACGGCGTAGCCGCGGCCGTGGATGAGCGCGAACGCCCGGGCGGCGGCGATCAGGCCGAGACTGGCGCGCGGACTCGCGCCGACCGCGAGATAGGGCGCGATGTCGCCGAAACCGAGCTCGCTGGGCGTGCGGGTGGACATCACCAGCGCCACCGCGTACTCCATGACCAGCGGATCGACGTAGACCTGGGTGGCGGCGTCCTGCAGCGCGGTGAGCCGCTCGGCGTCGAGCACCTGCTTCGGGACCGGTGTTCCGGTGCTCATCCGCCGGACGATCTCCAGCTCGTCGCCGGCCTGCGGGTAGTTGATGAGGATCTTGACGAGGAAGCGGTCCCGCTGCGCTTCGGGAAGCGGGTAGACGCCCTCGGTCTCGATCGGGTTCTGCGTGGCCATCACCAGGAACGGGCGCGGCATCGCCCACGTCTGCCCGCCGATGCTGACCTGCCGCTCGGCCATGACCTCCAGCATCGCCGACTGCACCTTCGCCGGTGCGCGGTTGATCTCGTCGGCGAGCACGAAGTTGGTGAACACCGGGCCCAGTTCGATGTCGAACTCCTCGCGCGAGGCCCGGTAGATGCGCGTCCCGACGATGTCCGACGGAACGAGGTCGGGGGTGAACTGGATGCGGGTGAAATCCACGTCGACGGCTTGGGCGAGGGTCTTGATGGTCAGCGTCTTGGCGACTCCGGGCAGCCCCTCGAGCAAGCAGTGGCCACCGGCGAGCAGGCATACGACGATCTCCTCGGTCTCCGGCTCGTGGCCCACGATGACCTTCTTCAGCTCCCAGAGCAGGCCGCGCATCACCTCTCCTTCGCGATGGCGGAGGATTTCGGATTCCTCACCCAGGTTCCACGCCGTGTTCTCGTTCATTGGTCGAACTCCCGCCTGGTAGAGACCTCAGGTGTGGCCACCCGCCGAATACCCGAGCGCGGCACGGGCGAGCGCGGCGCGGTCGCGCAATCGCATGTGCGCGTAACCGCTCTCGACGATCTCGTGATGGGCGAGCTGGCTCACCACGCGGCTGATGCTGGTGCGCTGCACGCCGAGCAGTTCGGCGATCATCTGGTGGGTCAGGTGCGTGACGTCGGAATCGGCGAACTCGTGCAGCAGCAGGGACGAGACCTGCGCCCGCAGATCGCCGGCCAGCATGTCGAGCAGTCGGCGTTCGTAACCGGCCATCCGGCACGCCATCGCATCGCTCCACCGCAAGGCGAACTCCGGGTAGCGCTGGATCAGCCAGCGGAACTCGTCGCCGGGCAGGCGGATGATGTCGGTGTCGAGCAGGGCGGTCGCTTCCTTCTCCGCCCGGATCTCGGTCATCACCTCGACGTCGCCGACTATCCCGCTCTCCCGCAGGAGCATCAGCGTCGCCGAACCGGGGCTGCGCAGTGCCACGAGGCCCCGTTCGATGATGGAGATCGCCCCCACCCTCGCACCCACGCTGAAGATGCGGTCTCCGGGTGAGAGCTTGTGGTGCCGCAGCTTGGGCGCGAGCACGCGAAGCGCGGCGCGCAACTGCTGGTCGATGAACGAGCACGTCCCGGAGAGGGGGTCCCGGTGCGGCGCCGGGTAGGCGGCCGACGGCCCCGTCGTCGGGTCGTGGGATCTCGCTGACGGGGCCGGTTCGCCGGTGGCGC
Source organism: Saccharopolyspora karakumensis (assembly GCF_004349225.1). Lineage (NCBI taxonomy): Bacteria > Bacillati > Actinomycetota > Actinomycetes > Pseudonocardiales > Pseudonocardiaceae > Saccharopolyspora > Saccharopolyspora karakumensis. The sequence goes on along the minus strand of NZ_SMLA01000048.1, from coordinate 12,743 downwards.
GCGACGGTGTCTCCGACATCGTTGCGCCTCCTCCGCTGTAGTGGTGTGCCTCGCTCCGAGGAGTCGCAGCGAGGCACACCGGGTGGTGATCAGTTGGGACCGTTGTCGTCCCGATCGTCGTGCTGGTTGTCGTTCTGGTTGTCGTTCTGATCGGTCCGGTCGTCGTCCCGGTTGTTGTTCCGGTCGTCGTCCAGGTCGTTGTTCTGATCGATGCTGTCGTCGTCGCGGTTCAGGTCCTGCTCGTCGCTCTGCTGAGTCGCAGGTGCCCGCTCCTCGAGACCGCCCTGATCGGACTGGTCCGACTGGTCGGGTGCGGGAGCGGTGGTGTCGCCGCCGCCCAGGCCCCGGTTGGAAAGCAGGTTGCCGTTGCCCTGCTCGTCCTGGACCGCGTTGTTCTTGATCGTCACGGAGTCGGCAGCCTCAGCGGATGCCCGGTTGAAGCTGACCAGGACGCTGCTCTCATCGACCTCGACGACGTCCCTGGCGTCGATCCTGTCGCCGGCCGAGGTGACCAGCTGGAAGCTGGCCGGGTCGTAGTCCTTGCCGTCGTCGATCGTCTCGTCGAAGTCCATGCGGACCTGGCCGGTGTCGGAGTCGACCGAGGCGCCCGTGAGATCCGGACCCGAGGTCAGGCTGCCCGACCTGTCGCCGCCGACGCTCTGGTCACCCACGGCGTTCGGAGTGGCGGACCCATCGGACGACTGAGCGGCACCTTCGTCCACTGCGGCCAAGCTGATCTGGTCGCCGTAGTCCTGGATGTCCGGGTACGCGACACGGATGGTGTCCGGTGAGGGCTGCACCATGCTGTCGCCCTGGATCGCCTTGCCGTCCGCGGTGTAGACCGTGAACTTCTTGGCGTCCTCGGCGGTCACCGGCTCATCGAACTTGTAGTCGAACTGGGTCTTGCCGACGAGTCCGCTGGTGGAGGCCAGGTTCGGCCCGGTGGTGTCGTCGCCTGTGGACGTCGGTGCGTTCTTCACGCCGCGGGTGTCGCTGATGGCATCGGCCTTGGCGAACTGCCGCACGCCGTCCTCGACCTGGGAGTCGAACTGGACGGTGACCGTGTCGTCGTAGGAGGTGACGATGGACTGACCGTCGATCGCCCGGCCGTCCCGGGTGTAGAGACCGAACTTGGAGGCGTCGGCTTCGCCGCCGTCCCTCTTGAGGTTGCGGTCGAACGTGTAGGTCACCTGATCAAGGGTGTCGTTCGAGCGCGCGCTCTCCAGCCGCGGAGCGTCGGTGCCGCTGACGCCGCCCTCGCCGCCCTGCAGCTCGTTGGTGTTCGGCAGGTTGGTGCGACCGCTCTCGTTTTCCACCGCCTGCGAATCGGTGATCGCCACCGTGAACGCCTCGACATCGGTTCCGGGCGCGTACTCGGTGAGCACCGTGTTGGTGTCGCCTTCCTTGATCTCGGCGGCCTGCGCCTTGAGCGAGGCGTTCGTGGCGAAGCCGGACAGCTGGAAGGACGACGGATCTCCCACGTCGCTGACGGGCTCGGCGAAGCGGTACTCCACCTGCTCAGGCGCGTCGTCGTTGAGGTTCTGGCTGACGACCTCCACCGACTCCACGGTCATGCCGGTGTCGATCCCGCCGTTCATCTGATCGCCACGACCCTCGTCCGTGTCGGGCTGTTGACCGCCAGGAGGTTGCTCCTCGAGGCCAGGCGGCGGTGCAGGGGGTGCCGGAGCGGGCGGAGGCGGTGGCGGTGGCTGGGCAATCCCGGTGCCACCCATCGCGATCAGCACGCCGCCCGCGCTGGCGGCGGCGATTACGGCTGCCGTGCGGCGCTTCCTCTCCGTGCCTGCTCGTTTGTTGTTGGACATCACGGTCTCCTCCCGCATGTCATGCGAATCCGTACACGAGAAAACGCCGGTCGAGAGGAAAACCTTTCGAAATGTCCGGAATGGCACGAAGTCAGCGGACGCGGTGGCCACCTGACGGAGACGTCAGCGCCAGCGGGAGCAGATAACCAACGTGAAACGGGAACGCGCGGTGAAAATGCCGTGAGTCGGCTTCACGCCCAGGAGAATTCCTGGGCGTCCTTCCGGCGGAAGTGCCGGACGAGCGCGGTGACCGCTTCCCGGCCCGCCCGGTTGGCGCCGACGGTGGACTGCGAAGGACCGAAACCCGTGAGGTGGACGCGTGGTTCGCCGACGACCTGGGTCCCGCGGACCTGGATGCCGCCGAGCTCGTTGCGCAGCCCGAGCGGGTCGAGGTGGGCGAGGGCGGGCCTGAACCCGGTGGCCCACAGGATCGTGTCGACCGGGGTGAAGGTTCCGTCGGCTTCGCGGACACCGGTCGGTCCGATCGCGGTGAACATCCGGCGGCGTCGCAGCGCTCCGCGTGCCTCGGCGGCCAGCGCGTACGGCGTCCACAGGAGACCGGTGTAGGACACGACGCTTCCGGTGGGTCTGCCCGCCTCCACGTCGGCGGCGACCTTCGCGACGACCTCGCGTCCGGCGGAGCTGTCGAACTCGCCGTCGCGGAACACCGGCTCGCGCCGGGTGTACCAGAAGGTGGTCGCGACGCGGGAGATCTCCTCCAACTGCTGCAGCGCCGAGATGCCACCGCCGACGACGGCCACCCGCGATCCGGCGAACCGGTCGGCGGAGACGTAGTCGCGGGTGTGCAGCTGGGTGCCGGTGAACGTCTCCTGCCCGGGGTAGTGGGGGAGGACCGGGTTGGACCAGGTCCCGGTGGCGTTGATGATCGCGCGCGTGATCCACGACCCGTGATCGGTCTCCACGACAAGGTTCCCGTCGAGACCGGGGCGGACTGCGGTGACCGTCACCGGCCGCAGGATCGGCAGCGCGGTCGCCTCCTCGAACGCGTCGAAGTAGCGCGGCACCGCCATGCGGCTGGGTTCGTCCGGGTCGACCGGGGGCTGGGCGAACCCGGGCAGGTCGAAGATCCCGTTCACGGTCGCCATGCGCAGCGACTCCCAGCGGTGCCGCCACGCCCCGCCCGGTGCCTGACCGGCGTCGAGCACGACGAAGGTCTCCTCGGCCTCGGGGTGGTCCAGCGCGCTGCGGAAGTCCCGTCGCTGCAGGTGGTAGCCCGCGGACAGGCCGGACTGCCCACCGCCGATGACCACCGCGGTCGCCGCGCGGGACTCGATCTCCGGCGACGCGGGCGGATCGGTCCGCGGGTTCGCGGGATTCGTGGGCACCTGCATGCTGCTCTCCGGACGTCGCACGGCTGCGCATGCCGTTCAACAACGGGTGCGACCACGAATTCCGGCCGGTGGCGCACGACACTTCCGGACTCGTCCCTGAGAGGGTGAGGCGTGACCGCAGATCCGTGCTCGGCGGGGGCTCACCTCGTAGGCTGACCGCGCGTACGGTTCGCGCCTCGAAGAGGAGGTCCGCCTTGGCTGCCGAGTGCTCCCGCGTCCACGACTTCGTCGAGCGATGGGCGACCGAGAAACCCGAGGTCGAAGCCGTGTCCTTCGGCGAGCGGCGGGTGAGCTGGGCGCAGCTCGACGACCGGGTCCGGCGCGCGGCCGGTGTGCTGCGGGCGTCCGGGATCGGGCCGGGAGACCGCTTCGCCGTGATGGACAAGAACCACCTGGCCTGCCTGGAGCTGACGCTCGCGGCGTCGTTCACCGGTGCGGTGAACGTGGTGGTCAACTTCCGGCTCGCGTCCGACGAGCTGGTCCACGTGCTCGACGACTCCACCGCGGAGGTCGTCGTGGTCGGCGCGGAGTTCGCCGGACTGCTCGACGAGATCCGGGGCCGACTGCCGCGCGTGCGCGAGGTGATCCTGCTCGGCGGTGATGAGGACGAGTACGAGGCGCGGCTCGCCGCCGCCGAACCGGTCGCCGAACCGCACCGATCGGCACCGGAGGACTGCTCCCTGCAGCTCTACACCTCCGGCACGACCGGATGGCCGAAGGGCGCCATGCTGACCCAGCGGAGCATGACGGCGCACGCGAACGCCCTCACGCCCGCCTACGAGCTGGACGAGACGTCGACGAACGTCGTCGCGATGCCGCTGTTCCACGTCGGCGGGACCAGCTGGGCGCTGGGCGGCATGAGCGTCGGCGCGCGCACGATCCTCGTTCGCGAGGTCGCGCCGGCGGCACTGCTGGACCTCATCGAGGCCACCCGCGCGACGCACGCCTTCTTCGTCCCCGCCGTCATCCACGCGCTGATCGACGACCGCGCACGCGCTCGCACCGCGATGGCCGACCTGCGCGTTCTCGGCCACGGCGGCTCGCCGATGCCCGCTCCGCTGATGGAGCGCGTCCTGCGGACCGTGCCCACCCCGCTGCACTCGGTGTACGGGATGACGGAGATGTCGGGCGTGTTCTGCGCCCTCGGCCCGCACGAGCACCGCGACGAGCGGCGCACCCACCTGCGCGCCTCCGCCGGTCGGCCGCTGCCGGGCACCGAGGTGCGCGTCGTCGACCCCGCCACAGGTGACGACGTCGAGCCCGGTGAGCTGGGCGAGTTCTGGGTGCGTTCCGAGCAGCGGATGGCCGGTTACTGGAACATGCCCGAGGCCACCGCGGAGACGATCACCCCGGACGGGTGGCTGCGCACCGGCGACGCCGGTCGCCGGGACGGCGAGGGCTACCTCTACATCGAGGACCGCGTGAAGGACATGATCATCACCGGCGGTGAGAACGTCTACCCGGCCGAGGTCGAGCGGGTGGTCCTGGAGTACCCGGGGGTCGCCGAGGTGGCGGTGATCGGCGTCGCGCACGACAAGTGGGGCGAAACGGTGCAGGCCGTCGTCGTGCCCGACGAGGGCGAATCCCTCGACGAGCAGGCGCTCATCGACTTCACCCGGTCCAGGCTCGCCCACTACAAGTGCCCGAAGTCGGTGTCCGCGGTGTCCGCACTGCCCCGCAATCCCACCGGCAAGGTCCTCAAACGCCAACTGCGCTCTCAGCTCTCGGACTCCTGACAGGTCGCTGGTCAGGCCCCGGGGCGGATCTCGTGGGGTGGGGTTCCCGGCACGATCCGATTGCGGGTGCCGCCGAGCAGCTCCACCTCGGTGGTGACGACGTCGCCGGGCCGCAGCGGCGGGCGGAAGTCCTGGCCGTACCGGCCCCACAGCTCGGCCAGGCACCCGTTGCGGCAGGTGCCCGATCCCAGCAGGTCACCGGGCCGGATCGAGGTGCCGCGCGAGGCGTAGGCGGCCAGCGCGGGGAAGCTCCAGGCCATGTTGTCCAGCGTGTCGGTGCCGATCTCCTCGTCGTTGACCAGCACCCGCATGGTCAGGTCGTACGAGGCGCCCGAGGCGCGGTGGCGCAGTGCGTCGGCGGTGACGAACACGGCGCCCAGCGAGGTGGCGGTGTCCTTGCCCTTGGCCGGGCCGAGCCTCAGCCGCATCTCGTGGAACTGCACGTCGCGGGCCGAGAAGTCGTTGAACACCACGAAACCCGCGATGTGCTCGGCGGCCTCCGGCACGGTGAGGTCGCGGCCCGCGCGGCCGACGACGGCGGCCACCTCCAGCTCGAAGTCGAACCGCGCGCAGCCGGGCGGCACGGGCACGTCGTCGTGCGGGCCGACGGTGGCGTAGGGATTGGAGAAGTAGAACGCGGGGATCTCCCAGAACTCCTCCGGGACCGCGGCGTTCGGATCCAGGTTCCTGGCGATGCCGGCGGTGTGCTCGGGGAAGGCGGAGAAGTCCCGCACCGTCGGCGGGTCCAGCGGCGCCATCAGGTCGGCGTCGTGGAACGCCACCCCCCGGGAGGCGGTGCGCAGCGAGGTGTCGGCGGTGTCGGCCAGCCTGCCGTCGTCGGCCAGCAGCGTCGGCAGGTCGAGTCCTGCGGGCAGGTCGATCAGGACATCCTCGTCGTCGAGCACGGCGAGCCTGGGGCCTTGATCCGAGCGGTGCCGGACGATGCGCATGATGCCTCCTCGAAGATCCGCGGCGATGCTAGGCAGCGGGAGCACCGCGGCGGAAATGCGCGGATCGGCTGGCTGGTATTCGCGCGGTGGATGGTTCGTAGGATCGCGGCGGTGACGATGCGGGAGGTACGGGCGTGAATCTGGGACAGGTCGATCTCAACCTGCTGGTCGTGCTCGACGCGCTGCTGCGCGAGCAGAACGTCACCCGCGCCGCCGAGCGGCTGCACATGTCCCAGCCCGCCACGAGCACCGCCCTGGCTCGGCTGCGCAAGCTCCTGGGCGACCCGCTGCTGGTCAAGCAGGGGCGCTACCTGCGGCTGACGCCGCGCGGTGAGGCGCTCATCGAGCCGGTGCGGGAGGTGCTGGGGACGATCGAGCAGCACATCATCGCACCCCCGGACTTCGACCCCGCCCACGACGAGCGGACCTTCAACCTGGCCTCCAGCGACTACGTCGGCGTGGTGATCATGCGCCCGCTGCTGGGACGGGTGAACGGGCTGATGCCCAACGTCCGGTTGGAGATGGGCGCGCTGTCCGGCGACGCCGCGCGCATGATCGAGCGCGACGAGATCGACCTGGTGATCCTGCCGGAGGTGCTGGCCGAGAGCATGGTCTCCTCGTCCTGCTCGAGCGCGCCGGTGGTCCGCGACCGGTACGTGGGTGCGGTGTGGTCGCAGCACCCGCTGGCGGGCGGGTCGCTCCCGCTGGAGGCGCTCACCCGGTACCCGTACCTGGCCTACGCGCCGCCGAACGGGTGCAGCCTGATGGACGAGGACCTCGAACGGGCCGGGGTCACCCCGCGGGTGGAGGTCACCTCGGTCAACTTCATCACCATGCCGTTCCTGATGGCCGGCACCGACCTGGTCACGATCATCCCGGAGAGCCTCGGCGAGCAGCTCGCTCCCGCCGCCGGGATCGAACTGCTGGAACCGGAGTTCCCGCTGCGCCCGGTGCGCGAATCCGCCTACTGGCACAGCCGCCGGGACGCCGACCCCGCGCACCGCTGGTTGCGCGAGCAGCTGCTGGCCGTCCTGCCATAGCTGGTATTCACACCGCGCATTTCCGCGCTCACCCCGTCCGCGCTTAGCGTCGATCACGTCGAAGGAGGACGTGATGACGCGACGGGTGGACGGCTACGCCCTGGGCACCTTCTCGGACGGTTCCGGCGGTTTCGCCGGTCTCGTCTCGGGTGACCGGGTGCTGCGGCTGGAAGGTGTGGGGACCGTTCGGGACCTGCTGGACGATTGGGAGGCGAAGCGGAGCGCGCTGCCGGGTCTCGCGGCCACGCTGTCGAGCGGCGGCGGGATGCCGCTGGCGGAGCTGACCGTTCAGGCGCCGGTGGAGCCGCGCCAGATCATCCAGGCGGGCGCCAACTACCGGAGCCACGTCGCCGAGATCGTCCTGTCCAGCCGGGAAGCCGACGACACCCGCAGCGATGAGGAGTTGCGCCGCGACGCCGAGCGCATGATGGACGACAAGGCCCGCACTGCAAGCCCGTTCTTCTTCAGCGGCCTGCCCGCCGCGATCTGCGGGCCGGACGACGACGTGCTGCTGCCGTCCGAGTCCTCGCAGGTCGACTGGGAGGTCGAGCTGACCGCCGTCATCGGCGAGACCGCGCACCGGGTGCCGCGCGAACGCGCCATGGAGCACGTCGCCGGTTTCACCGTCTGCAACGACGTCAGCGCGCGCGATCTCCAGTTCCCCGCTGAGCACCGGCCGCTGGGGGGTGACTGGATCCGGGCGAAGAACCGGCCCACCTTCCTGCCGACCGGGCCGTTCATCGTCCCGACCGAGCAGCTGGCGGACTACCGGGAACTGGAGATCACCCTCGACCTCAACGGGGAGCGCAAGCAGTCCGACGTCGCGGCGAACCTGCTCTTCGACGTCGAAGCGCTGGTGTCGGCCGTGTCCACCGCCACCACGCTGCACCCGGGCGATTTGATCCTCACCGGCAGTCCCGCGGGCAACGGCGGCAAGTGGCAGCGCTGGTTGCAGCCGGGCGACGTGCTGGAGGCGGGGATCTCGGGCATCGGGGTGCAGCGCAACACCTGCGTTGCGGAGCCCCGATGAGCCGGCCGGGCCCGGGACGGTCGCAGGAGGTCTCCGACGGGATCCACGCCTTCGTGCAGCCCGACGGCAGCTGGATGATCAACAACAGCGGATTCGTCGCCGGGTCCTCCGGAGTGCTGTGCGTGGACGCGTGCGCGACCGAACGCCGCACCCGGGACCTGCTCGCCGCCATCGCCGAGGTGACGGCCGCGCCCGTGCGGACGTTGGTCAACACCCACCACCACCCCGATCACACGGCGGGCAACGGGTTCTTCCCGAACGCCACGATCGTCGCGCACGAGCAGGCCCGCCCGGAGATGCGGACGCTCGGCCTGCCCGGCAACGACGGCATCTGGTCCGATGTGGACTACGGCGATCTCGAACTCCAGCTGCCGTTCCTGACCTTCACCGACCGGGTCGCGGTGTGGGTCGACGACCTGCGCTGCGAGCTGATCCACCCCGGACGGACCGCGCACACCACCAACGACGTCGTGGTGTGGATCCCGGAGCGCTCCGTGCTCTTCACCGGCGACCTGATCTTCAACGGCGGAACCCCGTTCCTGCTCTCGGGATCGGTGCGGGGCTCCATCGACGTCCTCGAGCACTTCGTGGCGCCGCTGGGGGCCACCACGATCGTGCCCGGCCACGGTCCGGTGTGCGGCCCGGAGGTCATCGACGAGGTGCTGGACTACCTGCGCTTCGTCCTCGACCTCGCCGCGCGCGGCCGGGAAGCCGGGTTGAGCCCGCTGGAACTGGCCCGCGAGACCGACCTCGGCCGGTTCGCCGACTGGACCGACGGTGAGCGCCTCGTCGGCAACCTGCACAGCGCCTACGCCGAGGAGTCCGGTCAGCCGCTCGACGCCGGAGCCGCGCTGCTCGACATGGTCGCCTACAACGGCGGCCGTCCCCTGACCTGCCTGGCGTGAAAGACCTTTCCCACGCACCGAGGAGTGCCGCATGTCCGAGATCTTGTTGTCGCAGCTCGCCCACGTCGAGCTGATCAGCCCGAAGCCCGCCGAGACCGTCGAGTGGATGAAGGAGGTCTTCGGACTGGAGGAGACCACCCGCGAGGGCCAGTCGGTCTACCTGCGCGGCTGGGCGGAATGGCTGCACTCGAGCCTCATCATCACCGAGGGCCGCGAACCCGGTGTCGGCCGGATCGGCTGGCGCACCTACGGCCCGCAGGACCCGGAGATCGTCGCCGAGCGGCTCGCCGACACCGAGGAGGCGGTGGGCTGGGTCGACGACTGGACCGGGCACGGAGCCACCTACCAGTACCGCGCCCCGCACGGCAGGCACCTGCACGAGGTGTTCTGGGACGTCGACCGCTACCAGGCCCCGCCGGAGCAGCAGGACCCGGTGATCAAGAACCGGCCGCAGCGCTTCTCCGGCAAGGGGATCGGGGCCCGCTACCTCGACCACGTCACCATGCCGACCCAGAACATGCGCGGTGACATCGACTTCTACAAGCGGCTCGGCGCTCGCCACACCGCGCAGACCGAGGCCGAACCGGGCTTCGAGGTGTTCTCCACGTTGACCTGCAACGGCATTCGCTCCACGCACGACCTCGCGCTGGTCCCCGATTTCAGCGGCATGACCGGACGCGCCCACCACATCGCCTTCCGGGTCGACCAGCGCCTGGACGTGGAGCGCGCGGCCGAGGTCTTCCTGGCTCACGACACCCCGATCGAGTTCGGGCCGGGCGTGCACGGCATCGACGAGATCACCTACCTCTACGTCCGCGAGCCCGGCGGGTTCCGCATGGAGATCAACGCGGGCGGCTGGGTCAACACCATGCCCGACTGGGAGACCACCACCTACCAGGCCGCGGGCGGCAACCCGGGGCAGAGCATCTGGCGCAACGTCGACGCGCCCGAGGGCTTCCACGAGTCCTGGCCGCTGCCCGCGGGAGAGGCCGCCGAGAAGCAGAACGCGGCCGTCGCCGGCGAGAACGTGCGCGACTTCTTCGGCGACCAGGCGGGCGGATCGCGATGAGCGTGCGACGCGTGCTCATCATCGGCGGCGGGATCGGCGGCCTGTCGGCGGCCATCGCGCTGCGCCGGGCCGGTGTCGAGGTCGAGCTGATCGAGAAGAACCCCGAGTGGACGGTCTACGGCGTCGGGATCATCCAGCCGGGCAACGCGCTGCGCGCTCTGGACCAGCTCGGCCTGGCCGAGCAGTGCGCGGCGCAGGGATATCCGATGCGCGGCGTGCGCAGCCTGACCGCCGACGGCGAGACGGTGCTCCGGGACGACACCCTGCCTTCCGTCGTCCCGGGTCTGCCGGCGAACAACGGCATCACCCGCCGACGGCTGCACGACATCCTCGTCTCGGCCGCGCGGGAAGCCGGCACGGACATCCGGGCCGGCGTCACCGCGTCCGCAGTGGACCAGACGCCGGAGGAGGTGCACGTCGGTTTCAGCGACGGGCGGCAGGGCTCCTACGGCCTCGTGGTGGGCGCCGACGGCCTGTACTCGCAGCTCCGCGAGCAGCTGTTCGGCGAGCACCTCAAGGCCAAGTTCACCGGGCAGGTCGCCTGGCGCATCAACCTGCCGCGGATTCCCGAGCTCGACCGGCTGTGGGTGTACCGGGGTTCGCGGGGAACGGCGGGATTCGTCCCGCTGGCCCCTGACCTGATGTACATGCTCACCATCGAGAAGGTGCCCGACGGCGCCCCGCTGCAGCTCCCGCGGGAAGGGCTGGCCGCCGAGTACCGCGACCGGCTCGCCGAGTACGGGGGAGCCGTCGCCGAGCACCGCGAGATGGTGCGCGACGACGCCGAGGTCGTCTACCGCCCGGTGGACAACATCCTGCTGCCCGAGCCGTGGTACCGGGGCCGCGTCCTGCTGATCGGCGACGCGGCCCACGGAACCTCCCCGCACTGCGGGCAAGGCGGCGCGCAAGCCATCGAGGACGGTGTCGTGCTCGCCGAGGAGGTCGCCGCGCACGAATCCGTCGAGCAGGTCCTCGACGGGTTCATGCGGCGGCGCTTCGAGCGCTGCAAGACCGTCGTCGAGGGCTCCGAGCGCATCGGCCGCTGGGAGCAGGACCACAGCCTCGACATCGACCCCGACGCCGCGGCCTACGAGGTCACCGTGGCGGCGATGGCCCCGCTGTGACCGAGCTCGGAGGAGAACCGATGCCCAGTGTCGATGTGCACGCCCACCTCGGGGTGCCCGCCGTCGACGAGCTGATCGCCGACGAACCGGGTCTGGCGCGTCAGCGCGCCGCCGACGCCGCCGCGCTCGGACCCGAATCGGCGTCCTACAACGTCGAGCAGATCCGCTCCCTCGCGGCGAAGCTCACCGACGTGGACGTGCGCATCGCCGCGATGGACCGCGCCGGTGTGGACGTCCAGGCCGTGAGCCCGGTGCCGCTGCCGCACGCCTGGGCGGAGCGCGGGCTCGCCGAGCGCATCACCGCGCTCACCAACGAGGCCGTCGCGCAGTGCTGCTCGCAGCGGCCGGACCGGCTGGTCGGGATCGGCGCGATCGCGCTGCAACACCCGGACCTGGCGGTGGAGCAGCTGCGGACCGCGGTGCGGGAGCTGGGACTGCGCGGCGTGCAGATCTCCACCTCGGCCGCGCCCGGGGTGGAGCTCGACGACCCGTCCCTGGCGGAGTTCTGGGCCTCGGCGGACGACCTCGGCGCCGCCGTGCTGATCCACCCGTGGGGCTGCACGCTGGGCGAACGGCTCAACGCCTACTACCTGTTCAACACCGTCGGCAACCCGGTGGAAACGGCCCTGGCGCTGTCCCGGCTCGCGTTCTCCGGTCTGCTCGAACGCCACCCGGGGCTGCGGATCTGGTCGGCGCACGGCGGCGGCTACCTCGGCAGCTACCTCGTGCGCGCCGATCACGCCTGGCAGGTCCGGGGCGACGCCCGCACGACCGAGGCACCGCCGAGCGAACTGCTGCGCCGCACCTTCGTGGACTCCCTGGTCTACACCCCGCAGCAGTTGCGCCACCTGGTCGACGCGATGGGCGCCGGGCAGGTGACGCTGGGCAGCGACTTCCCGTTCGACATGGGAGTCGAGGACCCGGTGCACCGGGTGCTGGCCGCCGACCTGGACGCCGCCACGACCGAAGCGATCCGGGGAGGCAACGCCGCCCGGCTGCTGGGCCCGCTGCCGCCGGCCGGCTGATCGGCCCGCGGTCTCCCGCTCGCACCGTTCGGGTAGCTTCCACAGCGGCAGGACCCACAGGTGCGCTGGCCCGCGGCACGCGAACGAAGGCGGAGGACCCGATGCCGGACCGGATTTTCCTCGACAAGCAGACACCGACCGCGTTCAAGGCGCTGACCGCGACCGCGGCCGAGATCCGGGCCGAGGCGCGCGAGATCGGGCTGGACCGCGTCCTGATGGAACTGGTCAACATCCGGGCGTCCCAGCTCAACGGGTGCGCCTTCTGCCTGGACCGGCACACCCGGCTCGCGCTGGAGGCCGGGGACACCGCGCAGCGCCTGGGCGTGCTGCCCGCCTGGCGGGAGACCGACCTGTTCAGCGACAAGGAGCGGGCGGCCCTGGAGTTGACCGAGGCGGTGACGCTGGTCGCCGATCAGCACCCGGACGAGGCCACCTCGGCGCGCGTCCGCGCGGTCCTGTCCGACGACGAGGCGTCCGTGGTGACCTGGGCTGCCATCACCATCAACGCCTTCAACCGGGTCTCGATCCTCTCCGGCCACCCGGTCCGCCCCCGACGCAGCGCCTAGGTTCTGTCCTGTAAGTCATCGGAGCCAGAGGATGATGGCGGCGATGGTGAGTTCGGCCTGGTAGTAGGCGGCGCGTTTGGCGTAGCGGGTGGCCAGGTCGCGGAATTGTTTGAGTCGGTTGAA